>NZ_JBGSUU010000070.1:0-22351 GCF_041753295.1 Geminocystis sp. | reverse complement strand
AAGTTACGAGCGATCGCTCGTCGGCTCTGGTACACAGCACGCCTCTGTGATAATTTAAGAGAGTAATAAAGATACGTGCGCGTAGCGTGCCTTCGGCATCACCTTATCTAAAAATCATACTTTAATTCAGCAACGCCGATTAATTTAACCATTGCTTGGATTGCGATACCTTTATTGTTAGGTTTTATTATTTCTTTAACTCCTAAATTAGGTAAATATTTAGCATTATTTGGCAGTTTAATTTCTGTGATTTATAGTTTACAAATACTGTTCAATAACATAAATTTATCGTTTCAATTACTAGATAATTTTGGGGTTACTTTTAGAGTAGATTCTCTCAGTGGTTATTTTATTTTAACTAATGCTATTGTAACTACGGCAGTGATAATTTACTGTTGGCAACAGGAGAAAACTGCTTTTTTTTATGGACAAATTATTTTGTTACATACTAGCTTAAATTCAGCTTTTATCACCACAGATTTTATTACTTTATATGTTGCTTTAGAAGTTATTGGCATGATAGCTTTTACTTTAATTGTTTATCCTCGCACAGATCGATCTCTTTGGATAGGTTTACGTTATTTATTCATTAGCAGTATTGTAATGTTGTTTTATTTAGGTGGTGCAATTTTAGTTTATAAAGCCAATAATTCTTTTTATTTTGAAGGTTTAAACAACTCTCCTCCTGAAGCATTTGTATTAATTTTTTTAGGCTTATTAGTCAAAGGTGGAATTTTTATTTCTGGATTATGGTTGCCCTTAACTCATGCAGAGTCAGATACTCCCGTTTCGGCTTTATTGTCAGGGATTGTAGTGAAAGCAAGTATTTTACCTTTAATTAGATGTGCAGAAATTAGCGAAGATATTGATTTTATTGTACGATTATTAGGAGTTGGTACAGCAATTTTAGGAGTTTTTTATGCTTTATTAGAAAAAGATATTAAACGAATGTTTGCCTTTTCTACTATATCTCAATTAGGGTTTATTTTAGCTTCTCCTTCCGTCGGTGGTTTTTATGCTTTAACTCACGGATTAGCAAAATGTACTCTGTTTTTAACTGCTGGTTATTTACCCACCAGAAATTTATCAGAATTGAAAAAAAATGGTATTAATACTAGCATCTGGATTCCCCTTTCTTTAGCTTCTATTTCTATGATTGGTTTTCCTTTTTTCTCTAGTTTTGAAGCTAAGGTATTAACCATAGATAATTTACTTTCTTGGCAAGTTATTCCCATGAATATTGTCGCTATTGGTACAACTATTTATTTCTTTCAATTAATTTTATTACCCCATAAATCTGAGAAGGATAGAAAAATTAGTTTTAATTTACTATTAGCTGTTACTTTATTAATTTTTATGCTTCTTTCTACTAATATTATCTATTATGAAGCCTATATTTTGATTAATATTATTAAGGCTTTAATTATTGTTTTATTAGGGTTTTTATTTTACCGTTTTATTCTTAGAAAAATAGTCATAAGTGTACCTCGTATTCTTGAAGAATTTGATAATATAGTGGGTTTTTTAACTTTAATGTGTATTTTATTATATGGAGTGTTATTAATGGTTAATAGTCCATTATTATTATAATAAGTAAGTAAGCAAAATTAATTATAGGTTTACTTTATATTCATGCAAGAAATAAAAAACAAAAAACAACAAAAAATTATTAGTTATTAATTTTAAATTATATAATCTGTTTTACTTTAATACTTAGTTAATTCTTAATTTACTTTCTCATTAATTATGATTTTATCTCTTATTTTAAGACTAACAATTTGGTTTTTACTTACTTCTGATTTAAGTATTCCAAATATAATTATTGGTTTATTTATTGCCATATTATTACCTCGTAGTAACACAGAAAAAGAGTCAATAAAAGAATGGTTAAAAGTATTAGTAAGAGTTTTAATTGCTATTCCTCAAGCCTATTATGAAGCCTTAGAAATTATGATTTTTCCTCATCCTTATGAAGGTTTTACCGTGGAAAGAGTTAAACCAAATAGATCGAAAAATTTGATTTTTTTAGATATATTTTTAATAACATTTACCCCTAAAACTTTGGTTTTAAAATATTATCAAGAAGGGTTATTTCAAATTCATCGAATTTTAAGAAGGAGAAGTCAATGAATATTATTTTAGTTATCATGATTCTAATTTTATTGATACCTATTTATCAAGGATGGAAAGATGAAGATATATGGCAAAAAATGTTAGCTGTTGCTAGTATTTCTAGTAAAACTGCGATTTTAATTTTATTTATTTCTGTGTTAAGAGATGATTGGATGATTGCTATTGTTGGAGTAATTATTTTAACGGTTGGCAATGCAGGATTTATGTTATTAGCGCAAGTAATTAAACGTGTCACTACTGAAAATTAATTACAATTTTTATTTTTTTTATTTAATGAATTTATGAGTTATTTTTTGATTATATTTGGCTTAATTTTATGGTTATGGGGTACATCTTATTTATTAAGTAAACGTTCGCCCCTTTATAAACTTCATAGTCTTTCTGTGTCTGATACCCTTGGTTCAATTGCCATTGTTATGGGATTATTATGGAAAATACCCAGAGAATGGCCATTATTAGTCTTAGCAATTATTTCTTTGGCAATTTGGAATACTATGTTAGGTTATGTTTTGGCTTATTGTTCTAGTAGTAATAAAAGTAATACTGTTGATGAATAATCCTGATTTTTCCCTTTATCTTATCACTGCTTTATTACCTCTGTCGGCTTTTTTATTGGTAATTCAAGTTAATCCTTTTCATGCTTTAGTTATTCGAGGTATTTTAGGTGCGATCGCCACTTTAGTATATGCTATATTAGGTGCTGGAGATGTAGCTTTAACAGAGGCTTTGATGGGTACATTATTGGCAATTACTTTGTATGTCATTGCAGTACGTTCTTCTTTAGTGATGAAGTTGGGAGTATTAGAAACAGATTTCCAAAAGGAAACTCAAGCATCAATTTCTACGGAAGAAAAGGAAAAAAAAGATTTATTTTTATTGATAATAAGTAACTTTAAAAAGATTATCCGTAAATATTATTTAAGGTTAGAGTTGTTGAGTTATAAAGATATAAATAATTTAGAAAAAGCATTACAAGAAAAAGAAGTTCATGGTATTTGTTTTCCTATTAATAATAACATCAAAAATAACGAAAATTTAGATCATAAAAATCTCTATGAAACTATTTTTAGAATTGAAAGATTATACGAAATTATCTCTCAAGAAAACTCTAATGTTGAAACTAATTTAAGCTATGTCAATATAAAGCAAAATAAAGAGGAAAATTAATGAAAATTATTTATTTAATTGCTGGAATTGCCTTATTTATTAAAATACTAATTATTCCGAATAATATTTTAGAATCAGGAGAAATTTCCATCGTTGAAACCATAGTCAAAGATACAGGAATCCCTAATGCAGTATCAGGGGTAATTTTGCGTAATCGACTTTATGACACTATTTTTGAAGTAGTAGTATTTACCATCGCAATTTTAGGAGTACAACATTTATTCGCCGATGAAAAATCATCAGAAATTGTCTATCAATTCACCGATGAATCTTCCATTATTTTAGCTAGATTAGGGGCTATGATTACCACTTTAGTGAGTATAGAATTAGCTATAAGAGGACATTTATCACCCGGAGGAGGATTCGCTGCAGGAGTCGCTGGAGGTACAGCTATTGGCTTAATTGTGATAACTTCTTCCACTGAATTAATGGAGAAAATATATAAAGATTATAATGCTTCTAAATGGGAAAAAATTATTGTAATTGTTTTTATTTTATTAGCTATTATTACCCTCTTTGGAGTAGAATTACCTCACGGGAATTTAGGATCATTACTAAGTGGTGGTATAATTCCTTTATTGAATATTTTAGTTGCTTTAAAAGTCGCTTTAGGATCATGGGCAGTTATACTTTTATTTATCCGTTATCGAGGACTTTTATAATTAAAACAGGGGAAAGGAGAGAGGAGAAAAATAATTATAAATCAAGTCATGATAATTAATTGACAATGGATAATGCACAATTAAAAATTTCCCTTACTCCTACCTTAACTTAGTCAAAAATATTTTATTTTTCAACAAAATTATGTCTTTTTTTCTTAAAGCATCACTTTTAAATACTTAATTTTTATCACTATTATTTATTCCCTAATTGCTAGATATTGCTTTATTATATAATTGTCTAATAGAGTTAATAATTTGCTCAAAACCAGATTTTTTTTCTTGAGAATAAGGATCTAAATTTTGTAATTTATTTAACAGTTTTGCTTCTTGAATATCTACATCACCATCGCTGTAAACTAAAGCACTAATACTTCCTAATAATTCTTCATAATCTTGTATGGTGGGATTTTTCCCTAAATATTCTTCTAACCATTGATAACATTCTTGTGGATTAATAGGTTTAATTTCTGATAGTAAAGACTTAATTTCGGCATCATCATTAAGATTATTTTCTGTTACTACTTTTTGCAAATATTGTCTTTCTTGAGGTTGAATAATACCATCAATCCATGCTGTACCGACTAAAATTTTGACTAATAATTTAGTTTTATTTTGCGTTGTCATAAAATTATTTTCCTTTAATTAATTTTGCCATAAAAAATCCGTCCATATTATCCACAGGAGGAAATATTTTCACCATCCCTTTTGATGTTATCGAAAAATCGAAGTTTGGATTATTATTTTTTGTGTCTAATTGCCATAAAGGATTATTTTCTAAAAACTTAGTGATAATATCCTCATTTTCTTGTTTATTTAAGGTACAAGTAGAATAAACTAAAATACCACCATTTTTAACCCATTTTGCCGAATTTTCGAGAATTTTTAATTGTAATTCAGTCAAGGCTTTAATTTCTTCTGGTTTTTTATGCCAACGAATATCTGGATTTTTATGTAATGTACCTAAACCTGAACATGGCACATCTACCAACACTCTATCAACTTTATTTTCCCACCCCCTTAATTGACTGCTATCTCCTTCTAACACTTCAATGGATTTTAATTTTAGTCTCTCGGCGTTTTGAGTTACTTTTTTTAACCTTGATAAGTGGCGATCACAACCTATAATAGTACCAGTATCCTTCATTAACTCAGCGATATGAGTAGTTTTTCCTCCCGGAGCAGCACAAGCATCTATAATGATTTCATGGGGTTGGGGGTTGAGAAAATCGGTGACAAGTTGGGCGCTGGCATCTTGAATGGTAAATAAACCTTCTTTAAAACAGTCTAATTTAGTAATATTTCCCGCAGAATTAGCTAACCTTAAACCATCTGAAAGATAAGGTAAAAAAGTTGTTTCGATACCATGATTAAGGAGAATTTCTTGTAAGTTTTCCCTCGAAATTTGTAAAGAATTAACTCTTAAATCTATAGAAGGAATTTGGTTATACCAATTTAATAATTTTTTAGTATTTTTAACGTTAAATTGTTCGATAAAAAGAGAAACTAACCAATCAGGAAAACTATATTTAACTCCAAGATGGGGAATAAAATCTGAAGGTAAAATTAAAGGATCTTCTTGCTCTGATAATCTAATATAAGATCTTAGAATACCATTAACTACCCCAGAAAGTTTAGTTAAACCGTTATTTTTAGCCAAGTCAACGCTAGTATTTACTGCCGCCGACTCAGGAATTTTGTCGAGATACCGTAATTGATATAATCCCAATTGCAAAATAATACGCAAATTTAAGGGTTGTTGAGTGGCTTTTTTTGTGGCTAGTTGATTGATAAGACTATCAAGGGTACGTTTGCGTCTAACAATACCATACACCAACTCTGAAACTAAATGACTATTAGAAGGTGAAATATTTGAGGAGGAAAAAACTTTATCTAAGGCAATGTCAGTATAAGCATGATTTTGATAAATATTTTGTAAAGCCTGAAAAGCTAATTGACGAGGATTATTCATTAATAAAAAGTTATAATAAACAAAAATTTTACCATTAATTTTCATCTGTTAATAATTCCATTAATGTTCAATAACAAACTAATTTGCTATATCATAATGAGATTTTTTAAGATTAAAAATAACAACAATAATGGTATCATAATTTATATCTAAAAAAGTTTAAATATTATATCTTTTTATATGATTTGGTTAGGAATTGATCCAGGTTTGGCGATCGCAGGTTGGGCAATTTTAAAAGGGGATGAAACTAAAACCCCCGAAATTATCGAATATGGTATAGTTGAAACTCATAAAAGTCTGCCAACGGGAGAGCGTCTAGTGGAGTTAGAAGAGGATTTTATAGCTATTATGAAGGAGTTTAAGCCCCATCATGTAGCCATAGAAATGCCCTTCTTTAACCGACAAATAAAGTCCGCAGGAAAGGTTTTACAGGCTTTAGGGGTAATTAATTTAGTGTGTTATCGTGAAGCACAAATAACCCCTATTTTTTTACACCAAGCTAGTTGGAAAGCCCATTTAGGCAACGGTAGAGCCACTAAAGATGAAGTGGCAGAAATATTACAACAAATTTTTGATTTACCAGAATTACCGATTAACGACAGTGTAGACGCCATCGCCATTGCCTATGGTGCAGCTTGTGGCTTAAGAAATTCCATTAACTAACTAGGAGATAGGAGAAATAAATATAAATCAAGAGATGTAACTAAATGTTATGTTTGAATAACTAGAAACTCTTTGAACAAAATTAACCTCAAAGGTGGATAATATCAACTTTTTATTGAGTGATAATATCTGCTAAAATTATTCCCTCACGATGTGCCTTAATAATACTTAAATTTTCTCCGCTAATTTGTTCTAACATAAAGCAAACTTGATCAGGAGTCAATAAACTACCATCATTTTTAGCACTTCCTAAATAATTTATTGTCACGGTATCTGATTCTTGAAAATTATCATCAATTAAAGAGATTTTATCCAAATTTTCTCTTAAATTAACCATTTTTTTCTTACCAGTTTTAGCCGTTTTTTCCATGATTATTTCTGAAGAATTTTGCACTTGATTAAGCCAATTTTGCCACTGAGTAACGCTAAATTTATTATCAGCAGAAATAGTAATTACATATTCAGCAGTATCTAAAATTTGAGTAGCTTTAGGAGATTTAAGAGGTAATTCTTCAACTTTAAAAATAGGTAATTCTGGCGGTAATTGGGCTTTTAATTTTTCAGTAAATTCATTAATATCCATATATGTATGATTTTCAAAATCCACAATTTCCCCATTACTTGTCATACCTAATGATAAAGCAAGGGCGATGGAGATTTTTGGACCTGGATGAAAACCACCAGTGTATGATATAGGAATACTAGCCCTTCTGATGGCTCTGTCAAACAAACGTACTAAATCTAAATGACTAACTAACGCCATATCCCCATGTTTACCAAACCAAACTCGAATTTTTTGGGCTTTCTCTTGGTTAGGCTTGAAATCACCCACATAGTCTGGAATAGGAGGAGGAGTTACCACGATATTATGGCCAAAATCAGGGCTACAAACTCCGCAATGACTGCAACCATCAAAGGCACAATCTGGCACTGTGGCTTCTTGTAATGCCTTTTCTAAGTCATTTTTGAGCCAGTTTTTATCAATACCAGTATCTAAATGATCCCATGGTAAGGGCTTATTAGTTAATAGTTGATAGTTAATAGTTAATAGTTGGTTATGAGTTTCAAGACTTCCCCCATTTTGAGGGGGGATTGAGGGAGGTTTATCTTCTGCCTTCTCAAAAACATTCCATTCACCGTTTTCTACCTGACGATATTTCCATGTTAATCCAGCCTCATCAATAGCTTGTTGCCATGCTTTATAAGCCTTATCGATGTTTTCCCACCATGAATCCATCCCCGCCCCTAATTCCCACGCCCGACGCACTACGGGGGCTAAACGGCGATCGCCACGTCCTACAAAGTCTTCGATAGCGGAAATACGCACATCAGTATAATTAACCTTAACCCCTTTAACGGGATAAAATTCATCACGCAAAATATTACGTTTACGCAAAAATTCGGAAGTAGAAACGGAATGCCATTGAAAAGGAGTATGGGGTTTGGGGGTAAAATTAGAGATGGTGATATTAAAATTAAGACGCTTATTACTGAGATGTCTGCATTCTTGACGTAACCATTTAATAGTCTCCACAATACCGATAACATCCTCATCGGTTTCACCGGGTAAACCAATCATGAAGTATAACTTAATTTGATTCCAACCCTCTTTTACTGCGGTTTGAATACCTCGCAATAATTCCTCATTAGTTAAGCCCTTATTAATAATATTACGCATTCGTTGCGTACCAGCTTCAGGGGCAAAAGTTAAGCCACCTTTACGAGTACCACCAATAATGTTAGCAATATTCTCATCAAATCGATCCACTCTTTGGGAAGGAAGAGACAGAGAAATATTTTCATCCTTGAGACGGTTTTTAATTTCGATGCCAACGGCAGGTAAAGATAAATAATCAGAGCAACTAAGAGATAATAAAGAAAATTCATTAAATCCTGTCTGTTTCATGCCTTCTACAATACTTTCTACCACTTCCTTCGGCTCAACATCACGGGCTGGGCGAGTTAACATTCCGGGTTGACAAAAACGACAACCTCTAGTGCAACCTCTACGAATTTCTATAGTAAGGCGATCATGTACTGTCTGCACATAAGGCACTAAACCAATAGAATAAGCGGGAATAGGAGTGGCAACTCGTCTTAATATCCTCTCTGGCACATCCTCACGATTAGCCTTGACGCTACCATCTTCTTGCATATCATAGAATTGTGGCACATATACCCCTGGTACTTGTGCTAAATTCCATAGTAATTGTGTTTTAGTTAAACCCTCTTTTTTACCTTTTTCAATAACTAAGCCAATTTCGGGCAATAATTCTTCACCATCACCCAAAGCGACAAAGTCAAAAAAGTCTGCATAAGGCTCTGGGTTGGAGGTTGCGGTTTGCCCACCAGCGAAAATTAAAGGATAATCTCGATCTTTTCTTTCCTGCCATGTAAAGGGAATATCAGCTAAACTGAGCATTTCTAAGATATTAGTCGCTCCAAGTTCATAACTCAAGCTAAACCCTAAAATATCGAACTCTTTAACGTCTCGTTTCGATTCAAGGGCAAATAAAGGCGTATTTGTATCTCTCATTTTCTTCGCCAAGTCTGGTGCGGGTAAATAAGAGCGATCGCATAATTGTGTAGGTTGATCATTGATGATATTGTAGAGAATAATATGCCCTAAATTTGACGCACCCACTTCGTAAATTTCAGGATAAGTCAACACCCATCTAACTTCGGCGGATTGCCATTCCTTATGTTTTGCCCCTAATTCGTTACCTAAATAACGGGCTGGTTTAAATATTTCTGGTGTAATTAATTTATCTGTGGCAATGACCATAATTTTGTTAAGTTATCTTGTATCTTTTATTAATTATAAGTTGTATCTTAATCAATCAAGAATATAAAGGCAAAGTCAGATTTGGTAATATCTAAAGAAGTCAGACAAGAGGCAAAAGATATTGATTTAGACGATTTCAATATTAAAATTGATTTGATTTTTAATTTTGGGAGATGTCTAATGCTTAATCTGTTATTTTTGTTTAAAATAAGCCTCTAAAACCTGTCTAACAATAGGACCTGCCGTTGAGCCTCCTCCACCTCCTGAATGTTCCACAAAGGCAACTACAACGATTTCTGGCTTATCATAGGGGGCAAAACCACCAAACCATGTATGAGATTTTCCGGGGGGCGCTTCTGCTGTGCCGCTTTTTCCTGCAACGGCAACCCCACTAATAGCCGCTTTTGTTCCTGTCCCACCATCAACAACGGCTCGTAATCCTGCTCTAATAGTACTGAGGGTTTCGGGTTTTAAGTTCAAAGATTCCCGTTTTTTCATGAAAGTAGCTTTATCTTGGTAAAGATGGGGTGTCACTTTATAACCACCATTGGCTGGCACAGCAAACATTACCGCTATTTGTAAAGGGGTTGCTTGGGTAAAACCTTGCCCTATGGACATATTAACTGTATCTCCTGCTGTCCATTCCCAGTTAAATCGCTTTTTTTTCCACTCATTATCAGCGATTAATCCGGGGGTGTCTTCGGGGATTTCAATGCCTGTTTTACTACCAAAACCGTATTTTCTTGACCAATTGATCAGGGTTTCTCCACCAACACCGTTGCCTATTTGTCCGAAAAAAGTATTACTACTCCATGCCATTGCTCTGACAAAACCCATCGGGCCAAATCCTGCTCGATTCCATTCTCCAAAAGCTGTACCCCCCACTCGAAGATAGGCATAAGTAGGTAAGATGGCTTTTGATGAAAATTTCCCTGATTCCATTCCAGCAGTAGCCGTGACGATTTTAAAGGTGGATGCTGGAGGAAATCCCATTACCGCACGGTTAATTAATGGGTAGCCTTTCGCTTGTACTTCTTGCCAAATCTGTTCTGTAATTTTACCAGAAAAAATATTCGGATCAAAGGCTGGATAGCTTACCATCGCTAACACTGCACCATCTCTGGGATCTAATGCCACCACTGCCCCTTTGCGATCGCCAAGAGCTTTTTCCGCAGCTATTTGCAATTCTAAATCGAGGGTAAGAGTAACGTCATTTCCTGCTTTTGCTTCTTTGATACCTAGTTTACGCAGTACTTTTCCTGTGCCGTCTCTTTCCATCAAAATTCCACCCCATTCCCCACGCAATTGAGACTCAAAAGCCGCTTCGGAGCCCATTTTACCGATAACATCTCCCATGCGATAACCTTCTTTTTCACGGAGTTTTAATTCATCAGCATTAATTTCTCTGGTGTAACCTAGTATATGTGAACCGATTTTATGATGAGGATAATATCTGACGGTGTCTGTATCTACTTCGACTTGTGAAAGTAAGTGACGATTTTCTTCGATGGCGGTGATTTGTTTGGGAGTTAAATTACGAGCAATACGGACAAGTGTAGGAGAGTCGTAGCCTTCTTTTTCTAAAATATTCTGTAAATTATCTTCTGATATATTCAAAATATTGGCTAACATTTTTTTAGCGGCGGGCCAATTTTCTTGTTTTTGGGCAATAGGCCATAAATAAGCAGAATAAGACAATCGAGTTGCACCTAAACTTCTGCCTTTGCGATCGAATAAATTACCTCTAACCGGAGGTTTTGGGATGATTTTAGTACGATTATTTTCTGCTTTAAGAGAATACTTGTCTCCTTGGACTATTTGTAAGTATGCTAGACGAAAACCCATCGCACCAAAAAGAAAAAGACTAATTAAGACCATAATAAATATTGATTGGTCATTTTGTCCCACCGTTAACCAAATTTTTTTGTGTTGAATATTTTTGGGAGAATTTTTTTTTCTCCTGATGTGGTTATCTTTAGGTTTTTTGACTAAGTTTACTAATGTCATTAATTTGTTATTGATTGCTTTATTATTTTAATATGATCCAACATAGCTTATCTGTTTTTCTTTTTGAACTTGAATCTCATTGTTATTCTACGGCTATCATTACTTTTATTGATAGTGACGGAGAGGTTTTGATCATAGATTTAACGAGGAAATATCACCAAGTTAGATATGGTTATCAAGTAGATGTCAAAAAACAATTTATGTTACGTTTAGCTAATGGAGTTAAAACTAATGCTTCTCTTATTCTACGTTCCTTTACTGATGAAATTGATCAATATACTAATTTACCCATTAAGGAATTACGAGGGTATGTTTTACAACGTTATGGCGATATCCTAGAATTTCAAAAGTTATCACCGAGTATGATGTTTGCTTGTCATAACACCGATGCACAAACAGGAAAACCTATGTCTTTAGAGCAATCTGTGCGTTATTGTTAAATAATTTTTCATTGATTCAATAATAATGCAAAAATAGTTTCCATAGCAAAAAAAAGAATTATCCACTATCATTAATTTCTGGTAAGTAATTTTAAGATTCATGAATAGCAGTATTAATAACAGCGCCATTGAAAATGAACTAAAAAAGTTAATCAATGAAATTTTGTGTTTAGCGAAAAAATCTCCCGATAATATTTTTGACGTACTTTTGATTCTTCGAGAGTTAGAATTACTACATCGTAACATCAGACAAGAAATGCTAGAGCCGAATTTACCTGATACTCGTCATCGACTTTATTTATTGTTAAAACATATAGAAGAAGTTGGAGGTTGGCCTTATATTGAAAGAATGAAAATAAAAGATATTTGTGATAAATTACTTTCTCAAGAAAAATCACCCTAGGGTTACTTAATGGTTTCGTGAAATTAAGAAGATAAAGAGAGAAAGGGCAAGAGTTTTACTGTCTTAAAATTATCATAAAATAGAGCATTATCAGTCTTATTTGTTAAATAAAAACTCTATTTTTAGAATACTAAATTTTGCACAATATACTTAATTTTTAAAACTCTCACATCATTGCCCTTTTCCCTTCCATTTAGTTATTTTACAATTGCTCCAAAATCAGCTAAAACTCGGCTACAATTGCGTAATAAGCCTAATAAATTTAGACGGTTAGTTTTTATCTTTTCATTATCTGCCATCACTAAAACACTATTTTCACCATCAAAAAAGCTACTTACTTTAGGATTAATTTCTAGTAAACCATCGGTTAATAATTGATAGTTACTTTCACTTTTAGCTTGTTTACTAATGGGTAATAACTTAGACAATCCTTGATAAAATTCTTGCTCTGAAATTGATTCAAATAAATCAGGATTTATAACCTTTTCTAAGTGTAATTCTTCGGTTTTTAAACTTCCTTTTGAAGCTAATTTTGTTGAACGATTTACTGTCTCATAAATTTGAATTAGGATGTTATTATTCCGAATTTCTTGTAAAAATAAAGCTCTTTTTCTTACGTCTAATAAATTATTTAATGCTCTTTGATTATATTCTAAATCATTGTCTCCTAATACAGCATTTACTAAGTCATAATCGATGTTTAATTCATCTTGTAAAAGAGTATTAATTCTTTGTAAGAAAAATTCTTTTATGACATTTAAAGGAGATTTTTTTTCACGATGTGCCGTAGTAAATTCTTCACAGGCTTGAGTTAATAATTGAGATAAATTGAGGTTAAGATTTCCGTGCCAAATAATATTAATAATACCATTAGCTGCTCTTCTCAGCGCAAAGGGATCACTTGAACCTGTAGGCATCATGCCTAAACCCATAATACTGACTATGGTATCAAGGCGATCGCAAATACCAACAACTTGTCCATTAAGGGTTTCAGGTAAAATATCTCCAGCATTTCTAGGTAAATAATGTTCAAAAATACCTCTTGCTACCGTAGGAGATTCACCGCTAATTAAAGCGTATTTTTCCCCCATAACGCCCTGTAATTCAGGAAATTCATATACCATCTGAGTAACTAAATCAGCTTTACATAAAGAAGCCGTACTTTCTATGTCATTTTTTTGTTGTTCAGTTAATTGTAACTGGTCAGAAATTTGTTGACTAATAGTAATAATACGATTAACTTTATCGTGAATTGAGCCTAAATCTTCTTGAAAAGTAACATTTTCTAACTGAGGTAAATAAGTTTCTAAATGTTCATCACAATCCCCTTGATAAAAAAATTGAGCATCGGCTAATCTTGCTCGAATTACCTTAGCATTTCCTGTGGCAATAATATCAGATTTTTTAGGATCTCCATTAGAAATAGTAATAAAATAGGGCATTAAATCCCCTTTTTCGTCTCTAATGGGAAAATAACGCTGATGTTTAACCATAACCGTAGCGATAACTTCTGAAGGTAATTCCAAGAATTCTGGTTCAAATTTACCTAAAACCGCCGTAGGATATTCCACTAAATTCGTTACTTCTGCTAATAAATCAGGATAAATATCGGCTTTTCCGCCAACGGTATCAGCTAAAATCTTGATTTCTCCTTCAATCTTCTGACTACGATTTTTTACTTCTACTAACACCGATGCTTTTTCTAAAGAAGCAACGTAATTATTTGCCGAAGAAATTTTCACATTAGCAGGGTGTAAAATACGATGTCCTGATGTATAGCGATCGCTTTTTAACGTAGTTGAACCGCTTACTAATTCAAAAGGTAAAATCTCATTATCCCAAAGAGTAATAAGACTACGAATAGGGCGAGGAAAACGTAAATCACCGTCACTCCACCGCATAAACCTTCTTCCTTCTAAACCCATAATCCATTGAGGGATTAATTTTTGCAAGATAGAAGTAGTAGCATCACCGACAGTTTTTTTCTGAATAAAAATAAATTCTCCTTTATCCGTTTGTTTGATGTGAAAATCCTCTACTTTACCCCCTTGTTTACGCGCAAAACCTTCTGCGGCTGGAGTTGGCTTACCGTCTTTAAAAGCCGAAGAAATAGGTGGCCCTTTTATCTCTTCCTCTCTATCGGGTTGTTTCTCTTCTAAACCTTCTATTAACACCGCTAAACGTCTGGGAGTGCCGTAAATTGTAATCTCCCTAGGATATAAAAATTCGTCAGCTAAATTTTGTTTTATTTTGTATTGCCATTGATTAATTGCACTATCAATAAAGTCGGCTGGTAGTTCTTCAGTTCCAATTTCTAAAAGGAAGTTTGGCATATTTGCGTTATTTCTATAATCATTTTTCCTTTAATTATCGACTATTGCTTATTAATTAACAATAGATTATCAATTAAGGACATTGATTCTCTCTGGCTAAATCAAGTTAGTAAATAAAATTAATTGTCTGTTTACTTTATTTAATTGTCTGTTTACTTTATCAAAGGCACTCATGCAACAAAGATTATTCATTATTTTTATTAACTTTAAAATAGATAATCCGCAAATGCTTTAAACTTAATTGATTCACTTCCCAACGATTAAACCAATTATAAATTATATTTCTACTTACCTTAAATATCAAAATTTTTATCAATCATTATTAATAGTTACTAAGTGTCAATATAAATGCAGGAGGGGGAGTATATAAACCAATTTCAAATAAATCTCTAGATCCTGTAATACCTTGTCCTATAAATAATAATAATGCTAAACAGTTTAAAATAATGTGAATATTACGCCATTTATGGGATTTATCTCGATAAATATCATCAATAATGGCTACGGAAAAAATCATTAATAAACAAACAATTACACCATAATAGTAGTGTGACCAAAACCACTCATTACCACGACGAAAAACACCATCTTGACAACCTAAAATAACAACTCCCATGCCACTTAAAGTAGCAAAAATTCCTCTCCATAATTTTACTCTCCCACGAAATAATAAAATAAAAGAAGCAATGGTAAAAATAAACATTAAAACTAAGAAGATAAACTGTAGAAAATTTGTTTGCCAAAGTTGTTCTTTAAGAATATTTTTAGTAATAATAGGTTGTGCTAATCCTATCAATGTGACTATAACTACTGCTGTGGATAATAATTTCCCAATATTTACATGAGTTTTACCCACGGAAGGGGCAATTTTAGTTTTTTCTCCTGTTTTTACTTGTAATCTTCTTTGACGAGTTTCCCACGCAAAATAAGAAACTATCCCCACTAAAGGAAAAACACCAATAACCGCAAGAAAAGGATGAATTAAGAGGCTAAATTGTTCCAATGTCATAATTTTATTTCGTACTTTTAACTTGAATTATCTTTACCCTAGAATGTAACTAAGTTTTCTTGAAAAATACTGAATTTTTACTAAACATTTTTTCATGAAAATATTATGTATTCTCGGTATTTAGCAGAACAATAATTCTGTTTAATTAGTAGTCAGCTATTAGATTTAATAATTAAAAGTATTTAAAATTCTCACAAATACCTGAGTATGATAAAACCTAATACCTACCCAGATAAAGATTCTTGCATCGAACTCAAGTCATTAAAGCATACTTTGTCTGAAGGTGTTTGTATCAAGAGAATTTATAACTAAATAAAATTTTTATTAAGAAAGAGTGATTTTTTTTACGGATCGTAGTTCAATAAATACTATTTACTATGAAAATTAATATATAAAAATATCTTTGCAAGAAGAAATTAAGCAAAAATGAATAAATTAGCCGCTAGAATATCCCAAGTTAATCCCTCCATTACTCTGACTATCACCGCTAAAGCTAAAACCATGAAAGCAGAGGGGTTAGATGTTTGTAGTTTTAGTGCCGGTGAGCCCGATTTTGATACTCCTAATCATATTAAATTAGCAGCTAAACAAGCATTAGATCAAGGTAAAACTAAATATGGCGCGGCAGCAGGAGAAATTGGTTTACGTCAAGCCATCGCTAATAAGCTCAAAAAAGACAACAATTTAGACTATAAACCTGAAAATATCATCGTTACTAACGGTGGGAAACACTCTTTATATAACTTGATGATGGCGTTAATTGAAGAAGGTGACGAGGTAATTATTCCTGCACCCTATTGGTTAAGTTATCCTGAAATGGTGACATTAGCTGGAGGCAAATCTGTAATTGTAACTACCACCGCAGAACATGACTATAAAATTACCCCAGAACAGTTAAAACAGGCGATTAACTCAAAAACTAAATTATTTGTCTTAAACTCTCCTTCTAACCCCACAGGAAGCGTTTATAGCCCATCTGAGATTAAGGCTCTAGCCCAAGTTATTATTGATCACGATATTCTAGTAGTATCCGACGAAATTTACGAAAAAATCCTTTATGATGACACTACTCATTTAAGTATTGGAGCAGTGAATGATGAAATTTTCAAACGTACTATTATTAGTAACGGTTTTGCAAAGGCTTATTCTATGACGGGATGGCGTGTTGGTTATATTGCTGGTGATATTAATCTTATCAAAGCCATGACCACTGTTCAAGGTCACAGTACTTCTAATGTTTGTACTTTTGCTCAATATGGCGCTATAGCCGCTTTAGAATCTTCTCAAGAATGTGTGGAGGAGATGTTAGTCTCTTTTACCCAAAGAAGAAAAGTCATGTACTCTGCTGTAAAATCCATTCCTAATGTTAGTACCACTTTACCTCAAGGAGCATTTTACCTATTTATTGATATTAGTAAAACTGGTTTAAAATCTTTGGAATTTTGTGATAAATTACTTACTCAAGAACAAGTTGCGGTAATTCCGGGTGTTGCTTTCGGTGATGATAATTGTATTCGTTTATCCTATGCCACTGATATGATATCTATTGAAAAAGGTATGACAAGACTAGGAAATTTTATTCAATCACTCTAATATTTAACTAATTAATAAAAACAAGTCATCAACATAAGTTTTTACTTAAATATTGTGACTTGTTCTTATATTTCAAAAAAAATAACATTCAAAACTCAAATAATTTCATTATGAATTAACTAAGATAAAGACAACTATCTACTGTTAATTTTATTATCACCTTACCTATTTATAAATAACAAAAAATAACTACTCACTACTCTTTTTCTAAAAATACTATTCTACTTAACGAAAGCGTTTTTTGCGACGAGCAACGGCTTTGCGTTTTTGTTTTTCAATGGGGGTTTCAAAGTGACGCAGACGTTTAATATCTGCAAAGATTCCAGCTTTAGAAACTTGTCTTTTAAAACGACGTAAAGCTGATTCTATATTTTCATTTTGTCCTACAACCACTTGGGTCATTTAATATCCTCCTTACTAAAATTTTTACTTAGATTTTAAAACTAATATACAATTATAACTTACTAATGGATGTTATACCATAGGTAAATTAATTAAATTTTTATTTGAGATAATATATATTCTAATCTTTGGCGATCGCAAATATAAAGGTATCCTAACAGTGTTTCTAAACCAGTGGCTTGTTGATAGGTTTGTAGAGGTAAACGACGAGGAGATTTATTAACAGAATTTTTACCCCGACGAACCCAATTTCTTTCGATGTCCGTTAAAAGAGGGTATAGTTGTTGTAAATAAGCAGCTTGTGATTCTGCTCTAACCTTGCCAACTACTTGGTGATGATAGTCAGAAATTTTTTTCGGAGGTAATAAAAACTTAGTTCTAATATAAAGCTCAAAAACTACATCGCCGATATAAGCAAAAGAAACAGGGGAAATTTGTAGAATAGAAGAAGGAGAAATTTCCCCATGCAAAATGGGTTGCCAGTGGGGAATAACCTCATTCTGGGAGTCAGATTGAGGCGAATTCGAGGATTCAAAATTGTTTTGTGTTATAGACAAAGCATGAAACTGGTTTTAAAGCTAAATTATTGCATATCTTCTAAGGCTTCATCAAGAGAATTTTTCAATTTAAGAAACTTCTCTAATCTAACCATTTTTACTGTTTGAGTTACTCTCGCATTACTAACAATTCGGAAATTTCCTTTGATGGTATCAACGTGTTTTGCAATACGAACTAAAGCACCTAATCCTGAACTATCAATGAAGTCAATTTGAGATAAATCTAAGATTACCTGATTAGCTGATTCTTTGACATAATTCAAGACTACTTTCTGAAAAGTCGGTTCTGAAAAAGCGTCTAATTGACCTAGTAAATGGAAGATTTGGCAGTTTTTTCTGACTTCACGAGTCCCTCTAAGACTAACTGTCAGATTTAGTTGTTCTGAAATAGCTACCTCCTTACTTTCCTGTAGTTGATGAATCAATTGTACAATATAGCTTAAAATTGTACGATTAAGTCTATTTTTTTTGATAATTTTGATTAATAGAGCTTATTATAGCCATAATAACTCATGATGAATTTTTTTATGATAAGTTTAGGTATATTTTGTCTCGTGTTGATGGGTAATTTATCCGCTTTAGCTTTACCTCCTCGGGAGGACATTCCTGAAGAAATTTTATCGACAGAAATCATTGTTGAGGGAAAATCTCCTATCGATAATAAATCATTAACGGCGGCAGATTATGCTTTATTAGAAGAAAAAATAGCAAACAGTGCTTTTCCTCCCGTAGTTAATTCTGATTTACGTCATCAGATTTTTTTACTTAATATTCTTAAAATGATTCGCACTATTTCACCTTTTAATAATTAGTATTTTATCCAAATCTTTTCAATAATTTTGAGGAAGATTAAACTACATAATTGTTAAATATAATTAATTATATTGACTATGATTAAAACAGCCATCGGGAATAATATTGACTGTCAAACTTTAAAAATAAAATGTTCTGAGATCATTAATGAGAGTAAACTTATCGAATCTCCTTACAATCTTGATTGTTTGATCGAAGACAAATATCTAGTAATTTCTATTGATGATTTTGGGGAAGATAATTTAACTAAAATTATTGATTTAATTCGACAAGTTATTAATGAATATCAAATTATTGATGACTTTTTAATTCGTAGTTTTGATGATGTTAATAAAATATTTTTTTGCAGTAATAATCAAACTAAAGATAACATTATTAATGATAAGTTTGAAACTGTAAATAATTTAAAATATTCTTCTTTTAATTTTTCGGTAGGATTTTTTATTTTTCTTTTTGGGTTATTATCTTTAGGTACTATTGGTACGATATATTATTTTACTCGTCCTTGTGTTTTGGGAAATTGTGAGTTAATCACAGAAACGGAAACATCAATATCTCGTTTATTAAAAAATCAATCTCAAGGTTTAGATGAAATTAAAATAAAAAATATACAATTAGGGTTAATAGAGGGAATAAATAAATTAAAAAGAGTTCCTCGCTGGTCAAAATATTATCAAGAAAGTAATATATTAATTAGTGAATATAAAAATAAAATTGACGATTTAGATAAATTATTAAATGCTTTAGTGTTAGTTAATAATGCGGAAACTTTAACAAAAAATTTACCTTTATCTTTAGATGAATGGAATAGAGTTAAAAGTTTTTTAAATGATGCTATTAAGATTATAAATTCCATAAAAGTAGAAGAATTAAATCAATTTAAAACAGAAAAATTAATAAGTTATCAAAATGAATTAACGACAGTAAATAATAATATTCTACAGGAAAAAAAAGCTAATGATTTATTAAATCAAGCAAAAGATTTAGCCGTAGTAATTGATAATGAAGCAAAAGAAGTTAAGTCTTTAGTCGATTTAGAAAATATAGGAAAAAAATGGCAAACTTCCATTCAAAAAGTAGAATTAATTTCTCCTCAAACAACAGCTTACTTAGAAAAAGAAGAAATTTTAAATAATTATTTACAAAAACTCATTACAGTACAAAATCAAATTAATCAAGAAAAAAATGCTTTAAATATTAAAAATAAAGTGCAAGAAAAAATTAAGTTAGCTACAGAATCTCAAAAAAATAATCAATGGACAAAAGCAGTTTCTCTATGGAAAGAAGCGATAACTCTATTCAAAAAAATACCTTCAGAAGTTTTGTTAAGAAAAGAAATAAATAAATTAGAATCTAATGCTAATAAACAATTAGAAATAGCTACATCAGAATTAAAACAAGCGATTATTAGAGAAGAAATCAAAACAAAGTTAAAAGAAATATGTAACAAAGAAGAAGTAATGTGCAGTTTTAATGTAAGTAAGGAAAATATTAAAGTCTTTTTAACGGATAAATATTTACAGAAAATAGCTTCAGCATCAGCTATAACGAATTTAACTAATAATAAAGAAGAAAAAAATCAAATCATCACTCATATTGATCAAGTAGAGAAAAATTATCAATATCTTAGCTCAAAATATAAATTACCTGTAGAAATATATAATCCTCAAAGACAATTAATTATGATTTACAATAACCCATTTTAGGTGACAGTTTTTACAATAAAAGTTACATAAATATTTGTAATAATTGATGCTAAAAATAGTTAAGTACCTATTTATAATGATTTAGTTAAAATCTGGTGAGGATTATGTTCAAAAGTAAAACTACACAAAAAAAAGTTAAATTAATTATTAACAAAATAAAAAAATCTTCTGGTTGGCAAGGTTGTGTTCTTTTAAGTTCAATACTACTTCTTTCTTCTAGTTATGCTGTTTATGCTCAAGATACTCCCGTTGATTTACAAAAGGTTACGGGAGAGTTAAAAGTCGGTTTAGATACTTTATGGGTAGTTTTAGCTTCTGTTTTGGTGATTTTCATGAATGCTGGTTTTGCCATGCTAGAAACTGGTTTTTGTCGCCGTAAAAATGCTGTGAATATGTTATCAAAAAATTTGATGGTATTTGCAGTATCAACTATTGCTTTTTGGGCTATCGGTTTTGGTTTAATGTTCAGTGATGGCAATGGTTTCATCGGTTTACAAGGTTTTTTCTTAAAAGGTGTTGATAATAGTCCAGCCCTAGGTGATGCCTATGAGGGGGTTTATAACGCTTTAAATTGGACTGGAGTTCCTTTGTCGGCAAAATTCTTATTTCAAGTAGCTTTTGCTGGTACTGCCGCTACTATCGTCTCTGGTGCGGTAGCCGAAAGAATTAAATTTATCGATTTTCTCCTGTTCGCTTTTTTCTTGGTAGCGATCGCCTATCCCATGATAGGACATTGGGTTTGGGGGGGAGGCTGGTTACAAAAAGCTGGATTTCAAGACTTTGCTGGATCAACAGTAGTACATTCGGTTGGTGGTTGGTGTGCTTTAACAGGGGCGATTATTTTAGGTGCTAGATTAGGAAAATATCAGGAAGATGGCAGTATAATACCGTTACCTGGTCATAATTTGAGTGTAGCGACATTAGGCTGTTTTATTCTTTGGATTGGTTGGTTTGGCTTCAATCCGGGGTCAACTATGGCGGTAAATGATAGTATTGCTAATATTGCCGTGGTTACTAATTTAGCGGCTGCGTCAGGAGGTATTACAGGTACTGTTACAAGTTGGATATTAGCAGGAAAACCTGATTTATCTTTAAGTATCAACGGTATATTATCAGGATTAGTAGCCATTACCGCAGGTTGTTCAATGGTTAGTAACTCTAGTGCGATTACCATTGGTGCATTAGCAGGAATTTTAGTAGTTTTTGCGGTTTATTTACTCGATAGTTTAAAAATAGATGATCCCGTAGGTGCAGTGTCAGTACATTTAGTTAACGGTATTTGGGGTACTCTTGCCGTGGGATTATTTGCCGATGCCACCATCACAGGGAATGAAAAAATAGCTGGTTTATTTAGTAACGGTAATTTTGCCTTACTCGGTATTCAATTATTGGGTGTTGTTACCGTGGGAATGACTATGATAATTTTAAGTGTTTTATTTTGGAATCTTCTTAGAGTTACTCTTGGTTTAAGGGTTTCTCCTGAAGAAGAATATTTAGGCTTAGATATTGGAGAACATGGTATGGAGGCTTATAATGGCTTTTTGGAAGTAGATAATTAATGATGAGTTAGGAGTTAGGAGTTAGGAGATAGGAGATAGGAGATAGGAGTTAGGAGTTAGAAAGGAAACAGGGAATTAGAAAGGAAACAGGGAATTAGAAAGGAAACAGGGAATTAGAAAGGAAACAGGGAATTAGAAAGGAAACAGGGA
>NZ_JBGSUU010000069.1:0-13976 GCF_041753295.1 Geminocystis sp. | reverse complement strand
AAAGATGATTTTGCTTTCCTTTTTTAATTCCATTTTTGTGAATATGTTTAGACCCGCACTCTGGACATTGTATCATTTTTTTATTTTTGATAATTTGACCCCTTTATCTAAAAATCATACCTTAATTCAGCAACGCCAAACATTGATTATAAGTAGTTAAACGATACTTTCTATCTTTAATTTCTATTCCCTCATTTCCACGCATATCATTAACTAATTTGATAATATGTTCATCATATAAATTGATTAATTTATTATTCTCTAAACGCACTAAATGATTTCGTAAACAAGTTTCTAAAAAAATCCAGTCATAATCACCATTATTATTAAACCATTCTTTAGTGATTTCTAAGGAGTCTTTTGGAGTAACTTTAAAACGCATTAGTAACAATGCTAAAACTTTTTCTTTGGCTTTAATATTTTCCATAGTTGTTTATATTTTAATAGTGATATTTTTTAGTTTTTAGTATATAAAAGGGACAAAAAATAATGTTAACATTGTACAATAAATTACGAATTAATGATGAAGAATTCCCCCTAGAACTTTATTTTAAACCATTAACAAACAAAGATTATCAAGACTATATTTTTGTTAACTATAATAAACTATTACCCCAGCAGGAAAAATTACCAAAAATACTAATTTTTGTCATGATTAAGTCAAGAATAAAACTAAATGGATCAGATTTGATTAAAGAACAATTAGAAAAAGATTATTTATTAGACATTTTTCTCAAGTTTTCCTTAGAATTTTATCAGAAAACTCAAGCAAAAAATATTAAGATTGTAATAATTTGTCCAAAAACAGGTTATCCATTATACTCACCGCAAGGGGAAGAATTTTTTAATATTCCTTGTCTTATAACTCGTCATCTGTTAAATTTTAAAACCTTAGAAAATTATTGCAGTTTAATACATCCTCAATGGGGTAGAAAAGTTTATCCTAGTTTAATTTTATCTCCAATTTCTGTAGAATTAATTAAGCCAATGATTGATGATATTTTAAGGATTAATTAAAATTTATTAATAAATTGAAAATATATAATTATTTTACTATCTGAGTTGAGAAATAACTATATTTAATTAGTTATCAGGTATCATAAATAACCTTGATTATTATATAAAATAAAAATGATAATAAATAAAGAAATATTGCAAATAGGAAATCCGATTTTAAGAAAAATTGCTACGGAAATAAGCGACATTGATAATCCGCAAATACAAACTTTAATTGACGATTTAATTTTGATTACTAAAAAAAATTATGGTGTTGGTATTGCAGCGCCTCAAATTGGTAAATCTTGTCGGTTAATGATTATCGCTTCTTATCCTAATATTCGTTATCCTGATGCGCCTTTGATGCAACCAATGGCAATGATTAACCCTCGTATTACTAACCATTCAGAAGAAGTTGTAGAAGCTATGGAAGGTTGTTTGAGTGTAAAGCAAAAACGAGGCAGGGTAACTCGTTATCGAGATATAACGGTAGAATATCTTACTCGAAATGGTGATTATCAACGAAAAGAATATAATAATTTTGTTGCTCGAATTATTCAACATGAATTAGATCATCTTAATGGTATTCTATTTGTTGATCATGTTCAAGATGAATTAATTAATTCTGAAGTATAATTTAACTTTTAATATTGATGATTTTTAATCGTCGTTTTTGAATATAATGCTGTTTAAAAATAAAATTTCTGTAATTTTTTTATGTTTTTTGTTAGTAAGTTGTCAGGGGAATAAACAAGAAACACAAGTAAAAGATACTAACTTTAAACGAGAAGTTGAAGAAGGTTTAGTACTTTATGATGCTACTTTAGAACAATCAAATGCTGATGGAAAAACATTATGGCGCTTAAGTACCAAAAAAGCAACTTATACTGATGATAAAAAAAGTGCTATTTTAGAAGGTATCACGGGTAATTTATTTGAAAATGGTAAAATAATTTTACAAGTTAGTGCAAAAAAAGGAGAGGTAAAAAATGATGGCAAAGAAATATTTTTATCTGAAGAAATTATAGTATTTGATCCTCGCAATAAAGCAGAATTTAAAAGTCAAGAAGTTATTTGGAAACCTGAAGAAAATGTTATTTCCATGACAGGAAAAAAAGGAATAATAGCGAATAATGCTAAACTAATTGTTACGGCAGAAAAAGCATTATATAACACTAAAACTCAATTATTAGAATTAAATAAAAATATATTTGCAAATCTAAGAAATCCCTCTTTACAACTGAAAACAGAACATTTATATTGGCAAATTCCTGAAGATAAAATTATCGGTAATACTCTTTTAAATATGATTCGTTTGGATAATAAATTAGTTACTGATAAAATCAAAAGTGATCAAGTAGAAATTGATTTGAATACTAATATTGCTATTATTAATGGTAATGTTGAATATCAATCTTTAAAACCACCTTTACAAGGCGCCACATCTCAAATTATTTGGAATTTTGCCGATAGAAAAATGCAATCTAATCAAGCAACTAAATTATTGCAACCTGAAGATAATATGACTTTAACGGCTAATAAAGTTAATTTTAATTTAGAAGAAAATAAGGTTTATTTACAAGAAGGAATTTATGGAAAAGCTGTTAAAAATGAAGTAGAAATTTATGCTGATAATGCCACTTGGAATTTAGATAGTCAGGAAATAAATGCTGATGGCAATGTTTATTATAAGCAAATAAATCCAGACTTTAATCTTAAAGGAATAAAAGCCTATGGCAAATTACAAGATAAACAAATGACGGTAGAAGGAAATCAAGCTAATCCTGTAACTACTCTTATTTATCCTCAAGAAAAAGAATAATTACAGATATTAGACTTCTTGCAGAAGCAGAAGTGGAGTAATGAGTAATAAGTAATGAGTAATGAGTTAAGAAATTAACGTTTTCCATCCTAAAATAGATTTTACTTTTTATTTTGCAAGAGGTCTATTAATTATGAGTTAATAACGAGGAATTGAAGAATCAATATATACTGCATAAGCGTTAATTCCTCCTGATACATTTTTTACTTTGGTAAAACCTTGACTTATCAACCATTGACACATATTTGCTGATCTAATACCATGATGACAAATAACAATTGTCTCTAATTCTGGTTTAAATACTGTTTTAATTTTATCAGACCACTGCTCATATTGACTTAATGGAAATAATTGAAATTGAGGTAAAAAGGCAATGTCTGCTTCTCTTTCTTCTCTTACATCAATTAATTGAATTTCAGAATTTTCCTCTCTTAAAATAACTTCTAATTCTTGTACGTTAATACTGCTTAAATTCATCTTTTTTACTATTTATATTTATCTATTTTATGGTATTGAGTTTAACAGTTTTTAATACTTAGTTTATAGACATCAAATTACTTCTTTTTTCCCTTTTAGTTAATTTCTATCTATTTATTAAACTATTAAATATTTTTCCTACATCATTACTTAATTTGAATAGAAATTTTAATTGTTTTCATAATTTAATTTTGATAATTTTTAACTTAATTCCTAATAACTAACCCCTTATAATTTTTCTAAAATTTGACAAATTTCTTTCTCAAAAGCCACTTGTGCTCGATTTGTTTTACCGCCGATAAAATAGCGATCTCCTTCTTGTAATGCCCATACTTGAGAGAAAGAGACATAACTCATAACCACACCAATCATCAAAAGAGCAAAACCAAGGTAAACTAAAGGTACACCCGGATCAGATTTTATTTGTAACCCTGTTGAACCTACCAATTCCAATACTTTCAGGGTAATACCGTTAACTTCCGTTGGCATATTTGGCCGTAAAGCACTAATTAATTTACCTGATGTATCATAAAGAAACATAGTGCCTTGCAAGTCTTTTGTAACTAAAGAAATTCCTTCACTTAAATCAGGTTTAGTAGGAATCCAAGTACCCCAAATACGCCCTTTTCTTTCCCTAGTTAATTCAGCCATAGGTAACTGAAAAATAGGACTATTATTTAGTTGAATTTTAACTCCTGAAATACTCCAATTTGTTTGATAAAAAGTAATGCCATTATATCTTAAAGGTTGATTAACAAAAATAGTTTTTCTTTCTAATTCTTCCCCTGTTTTATTAACTACAGATAAATCGGAATAAAATTGATCTACCGAACCATCAGGAGTGTATTTAATCCAGAAATTATTAACTTTTATATCAAAAGATTTAGCACCATTTAAGTTAGTAAATTTACCAGCTTCTAAAAAATTATTAATGGTAAAAGTTTCACCACTAGGGATCATTTCTTGAGCAAAAAATCCTGTAAAAGCCCCTAAAATAGCACCTAATAAAACAATAATCATACCAAGATGAACAACGATAGGACCAATTCTTCCAGTTATGCCTTTTTGACCATATAAACAATGATCATTCTGATATATTTTATAACCTTTTGTACTTAAAAGTGACTGAATTTTATCTAAAGATTCTACGGTAATTTCGGCACTTAATGCTAACTTATTAAACTGTCTTGATTCATCATAAAATTTCCATATTTTTGCAGCTTTTAATGCTGGTAATTGTCGTCTAAAAGTACAGGCAATTAAACTACTGCCAAATAAAACTAAAATACTTAAATACCACCAAGTTGTATAGACATGATTTAAGCCCATATTTAATAATACTTGCCAACTTAAAAATCCAAATAAAGCAGGATTTTCTGGGTAATTTTCTTGATAATAATTAATAGGTTGATTTTGTTCTATAATTGTGCCACTAATGCTAAAAAAAGCAATTACTAATAATAAAATAATAGCTAAACGTAGATCAGAAACTGTTGAAATTACTTTGCGAAAAAACAAATTTATTGAATCATTAATAGAGATATTTTTACTAGAATTAGATATACTCATAAAATAAATATTTAGCCATTGATAATGTTAGAAACATTTGATTATCCTCATATTTTAACATCTATAGATAGTCAATAAAAGTAAAGTTTAAAAAATCTCATAAATTAGGAAATTAATTTCATTGTCAATGATGATCGTTGATCATTCAATAACAAATCGATGATAATAAAATAAATATTTGTTGAGAAATGTAACGAAAATTATGGCAGATCAATTAATTCGAGCAACCGCCGCCAATGGTGGTATTCGGGCAGTAGGAGTTATTACCACAAGAGCAGTGGAAGAAGCCAAACAAAGACATAAATTATCCTATGTCGCTACTGCCGCATTAGGTAGGGCGATGTCGTCGGGATTATTACTAGCTTCAAGCATGAAAAAAGAAGGCTCACGAGTCAACATTAGGATTAAAGGAAACGGTCTTTTAGGCGGTTTAATGGTAGATGCAGGATTAGATGGTACTGTTAGAGGTTATGTAGAAAATCCTGCGGTAGAATTGCCTCCTAACCCCCAAGGAAAGTTAGATGTTGGTGGTGCAGTGGGAAAAGAAGGATTTTTATATGTAGTTCGAGATGTTGGTTATGGATATAATTATTCTAGTACGGTTGAATTGATTTCTGGAGAAGTAGGGGAAGATATTGCTAACTACTTAATGACATCTGAGCAAACACCTTCAGCGTTATTAGTAGGAGTTTTTGTCGGGAAAGACGGGGTTACAGCTTCTGGAGGAATTTTATTACAAGTATTACCAAAAGCCGCCGAAGATCCTACTTTAGTTACCGCTTTAGAATCTCGTATTAGTCAATTAAGTGGTTTTACTCCTTTATTACGACAAGGTAAAACTTTATCAAGTATTTTCACTGACTTATTAGGAGATTTTGGCTTAGAAATTTTCCCTGAAGTGCAAATGGTACGTTTTAATTGTAGTTGCTCATTTCATCGAGTTTTAGGAGCTTTAAAAATGCTTGGAGTCGATGAATTAGAAGACATGATTGTTAAAGATGGTGGTGCAGAAGCCGTTTGTCACTTTTGCGGTGAAATTTATCAAGCTGATGTTGCTCATTTAAGAGAACTTATTGAAGATTTACAAGTGGTTAACTAAACCTGAGTTCGATATAAAATTTTCGGTGATGTAAAGGTGTCAGGTGTCGGGTTTTAGGTATTAGGTTAAATAATTGATAAAAAATATATCTTAATTGATTTTTTTCTTTTCAATTCTTGGATTAAATAACATAATATAACCGAAAATTAAACCTGCTACCTGCTACCTGATACCTAAAACCTGCTTCCGTCGGATATTCTTACATCGAACTCAGGTAACTAAAGAGACAGGAGACAGGAGTAATTAATTCCTAATTCCTAATTCCTAATTCTTCTTGCCTTCCCCCTTTTAAGAAAAGTTGCCTACATTAGGTTTCTAAAAATACTCCCAAATTGCGAAATTTTTGATACCTTAATTCTTTTCTACCTTCAGCACTTAAACTATCTAAATATTCCAAATTATCTAAAATGGCTTTTTTAAGAATATTCGCAGTAGCTAAAGGATCTGAGTGGGCACATCCGGGCGGTTCTGGTAAAATTTGATCTATGATACCTAATTCCTTTAAATCCTTGGCGGTAATTTTTAGGGCGATCGCCGCTTGATCAGATTTTTTAGCATCTTTCCATAATATAGCCGCACAGGCTTCGGGACTGGCTACGGTATAAACTGAATGTTCAAACATCATCAATTTTTCGGCAACGCCGATGCCTAAAGCACCTCCTGAGCCACCTTCACCGATTACCGTAGTTATGATCGGTACATCTAAACTAAACATTTCCCTTAAATTATAGGCGATGGCTTCTCCTTGTCCTAATTTTTCCGCTTCTACCCCCGCATAAGCCCCTGGAGTGTCAATAAAGGTGATAATAGGCATCGAAAAACGATTGGCATGATCCATTAACCGCATGGCTTTACGATAACCGCCGGGGGATGCCATGCCGAAATTACGAGCTACATTATCTTTAGTATCCCGCCCCTTTTGATGTCCGATAATGACCACTGCTCTGCCGTCTAGTCTCGCTATGCCACCAATTAAAGCTGGATCATCATATCCTCGGCGATCGCCATGTAACTCGAACCATTCATCAGTCATAGCTTGAATATAATCAAGAGTAGAAGGGCGACGAGGATGACGGGCTATTTGTAATTTTTGAGAAGGAGTGAGAGTGCTAAAAATTTCTACTCGTAACTGTTCCGCTCTACCTTCTAATTCTTGTAACTGTCCAGATACATCCACTTGATTATCTTCCGCTAATTCTCTAATTTGGGTAATTCTAGCGTTTAATTCCACTAAGGGTTTTTCAAATTCTAATAAAAAGGTTCGTTTTTGTTCTGTTTTTGCCATATATTTTGTCTATCTATAATAAAACCGTCTTTATATATTTTTTAATTTGTTGAATTTAACACAATAAAAATTTTTCTTTTATACAGTATAGAATTTTATGACATAACCGTTATCTAACCTCTGAATATTTAAGAGGTAACAAAGGTAACAAGGGGTTTAAACTCCTTGCCTAAAGTATTGAAATGTCTTATAAGCTGTGGGTTGCTATAAATCAATTTAGTGTTAAGGAAGCCAGTTTTCATCAAGGATTTGTTCAAGAGGTGCAATGGGTGTTTCGGGAAAAGTATCAAGGAGAAGTTGAGAATGTTGATAAGCAATATCTCGTCGATCTTGATAACATTCCTCAAAAACATCTTGAAGATAAGATTTAAGGCTTGGACTATCTTTTAAAATACGTTTGATTTGTTTACGAAAATTGATAATTTCTCCTTGCCAATGTCCTCGATTTCTTTCTTTTTCTGAATCCCAATAACGAAGAATCAGTAAATGTTCAATTAACCTCATTAGTAAACTCTCAAGTTTTCTTTTATCCCTTCGACTCAAATCTAAAACCTCTTCAATTAAATTATCCCAATCAAGGGAATCTAAATCTCTTTTTTCTAATTTCTTTACTGTTTCTAACACCCAAAGATTATAGTCTGTATCGTATAAATCTTGTTTATTTTTGATTAATTCTGCTACCATTACTCTCTCCTCCGTTTTCTTGATAGTGCGATTATAACTTTTTATTAGTTACGCATTTGCCTCCTTCATCCCTCAAATTTGGAGGAAGTAAGAATAATTGAACTCCCCCAGATTTGGGGGTACGGGGGCTTAGGGCAATACCCACCCTACTTAAATTAAGCCGAGACATAATAATAATCCACTGATAAAGTGTAGATTGACGGCGATAAATTTACTGTTTTTTACTTTCTCTGGTTGATCATGATATTCCTTTACATGATTGATTAATTGATAAGCAATTGGCACACTTAAAATTACAATGAAGGCATTATAGGGCAATATTTTTATTACCGTCAGCAGGAGGCATAAACTGTAAAATAAAATTACGGAAATTGTTAATACTTTTGAACCAAATTCTGTACCTAATCTGACGATGGGTGATTTTTTTCCTGCGGCGATGTCATCTTTTATTTGATGAAAATGGGAGCAAAATAAAATAATTGAGGTGGATATACCAATAATACTTGATGCCCAAAGAGATGAAGTAGAAAATACTTGAGTTTGACTATAATAAGCGGCGGCGATGGCCATAGGACCAAAAGTGACAAAACAAATAATTTCCCCTAAACCTAAATAACCAAGACGAAAAGGAGGCCCTTGATAACTATATCCTAAAGCACAACAAGCCATAATTAACCATAATAATGTCCAATCTTTAAGCCAATAATTAATTAACAAAATCCCTCCTAAACCTAAAAGTAAACATATAATACTAATCCATAAGATTAAGGTTCGATTTCCTGTCAGATTCACGACTGAATGAGCTTTATTTACGTCTATTCCTGTATCCGAGTCAAAAACGTCGTTACTAAGATTAAGCCATGCGATAATCAAAATAGCTGACAATAAGAAGGTTACAAAAATATTAGGTTGAAATATTCCCGTTTCAGTGTAAGCTAAAGCAGTGCCAAAACTAATGGGAATAACCGCTACAGTGTACATTGGCGGTTTGATGGCTGCAAACCAAAGTTGACGTTTACTAGGGGATTGATTGACAATTAGGGATGGTGTTTCATCGATTATGGACATGATCTTTAATTAGATATGATAGTTAGGAATATCAATTAATTATTTTCCTTTTTTAATTGTCTATTGTCCATTGTTAATTGTCCATATAAATTTTATAGTATTAGCTTTATGCCTGTAATGCCTAACGACTTTCATCTTTTAGATTCTCCTCATAGTTTTAAAGAGTTAATTTTTTTAGCGAAATCTCAAGAAAATAACGATAATATTGTCTCTATTTCTTATAATATTAATCCTATAGATCCTTTAGTTTTTCTTTCTGTTATGAAAGAGGATAATCAACGATACTTTTATTGGGAAAATCAACGAAAACAAGAAGCAATTATAGCTATAGGAGATCTTAAAAGTTTACAAGTTAATAGCGATTATTATAATGAAAATTTACAAGATATAAATAGATTTCAGCAGTGTCAAAATTTTGTTAAAAATACTTTAAATAATATCACTTTTCTTCAAGATTCTTTTAAATCTAATAATTCTTATTTTTTTTCTTATTTTACTTTTTTAAATCAACAGAATCATCATAATAAATCTTTTCCTTTAGCAACAATTTTTTTACCTTATATTCAACTATTAAAAAAAAGAGATACTTATACTTTAACGGTTAACACTTATAATAACTATCATTATATCAAAGAAATAAAAAAATATATATCACAAAATTTTAGTGAAAAAATAGCCTTAAATTATAAACTTCAAGCCGAGAAAGAAAATAACTTAAATTATAATTTAGAAGAAAAACAATATCAATCTTTTATCGATAAAGTTAATCAAGGATTAGAAGCTATTAGAGAGAAAAAACTAACGAAAATAGTTGTCGCTCATGCTTTAGAAGTAAAAACTAATAAAAATTTTAATGTGATTAAATCCTTAGAAAATTTAAGACATAATTATCCTGATTGTTACATATTTGCGGTGAGTAATCAAAATGAAGAACATTTTATTGGTGCAAGTCCAGAAAGACTACTTTCTATTAAAAATAATCATATCATCAGTGATGCTTTAGCAGGATCTGCACCGAGGGGAAAAAATAAAGAAGATGATCAAAAAATTGGTGAAAATTTACTTAATAGTGAAAAAGAAAAAAGAGAACATCAAATAGTTAGTGATTTTATTTTTGAGCAATTATTAACCATGAATTTACACCCAAAAAAAGCACCTTTACAACTGCTAAAATTATCTAATATTCAGCACTTATGGACTCCCATTTCAGCTAAAATTATTAATAGTATTAATCCATTTGAAATAATCAACAAATTACATCCAACTCCTGCTATGGCTGGTGAACCAATTAAAATTGCTTGTGATAAAATAGAATCTTCAGAAAATTTTGATCGCTCACTTTATGCAGCACCAATTGGATGGTTAAATAGTGAGGGAAATTGCGAATTTATAGTAGGAATTAGATCAGCTTTAGTTAAAGGAAATTCTGCTCGTTTATATGCTGGTGCTGGTATTGTCGCAGGATCGAAACCAGATCAAGAATTGACAGAAATTAAACTCAAATTTCAAGCACTTTTACAAGCATTAAAATAGTAAGAAAAAATTTTTATGGTTAAATTTAAACTCTTAAAAATCTATCCAACTAGGGCTATATTGAATTTCTGGATCATAAATAATAATTGTATCAGAGTCTGATTCTGTATATTTTTCTGGGGTTAAAATAACAGTTTCTTTTTCTTTTACTGATTCATAAGAAGTATAATCACCTATGAGAGTTTCTTTTTCATTAATATTAGTAGAAAGATCTATAATTAAAGTCTTAGTTTGATCTTCTTGAAATTTTTTAGCTATATTTTCTAAAAAAAAATCGGCAGTTTGTTGAGAGAAAAAACCTTTAATTACTGCTAAATGGCAAAACTTTAAACCTAGTTGTTTTTGTTCTTTTAAAATAGTATTTATTTGTATTTCTGTTAATAATGATGCTCTTTGAAAATAATATCCGATGGGTTTTGATTCATATTTAGTTAAATTATTTTCTATACAAATATCTACAAGAAAATCAACGGTTTCTTTTTTTAACCATCCTCTTAAAGCTAAAATTTCTCCTATTTTAAATTTAAAAAATTGAGATTGATCTGATAAAACTACTTTTAGTTGTGCAGAAGAAATTAAACCAGCTTCCACTAAAATTTCTCCAATTAATTTTCTTTGTACTCTATCAAACTGTGATGGAGAATGAAAAGGCATAAAATTATTACTGAAACTAAATATAATATTTTTATTAAAGAATTTATCTTTAGATATTTAATATCGTATTCTAATTATATTAAAATTGTCAAAATTTTGTTAGATTGAGTAAATTAAAGTGAACTTAATTAAAAATATCTTCGTCAAAAAAATAACTCAAAAGATTAACATTTACATTAATATATTTTACCAACCATCAAATAAATTAATAAAAATAATTCATGTTTAAATTCATCAGTAAAGATTTTTGGCAAAAATTAATCTCCATTCCTTTAGCCATGACGGTTACTAATCCCACCATGGCAGTAATAGCTAGAAATCCTGAGCAAATAGAAGAATGTGAGATATTAGTGGTAGGTGCTGGGTTAGCAGGGGCTGCTACCGCCTATGAAGCCTTATTAATGGGTAAAACTGTTTGTTTAACTGATATTACCGACTGGGTAGGAGGACAAATTTCCTCTCAAGGAACATCAGCACTAGATGAACGTAATACTCAACGCAAAGAGTTATTTTTCCCCCGTGGATATTTAGAATTAAGAAGTAATATTGAGAAATTTTACGGAAAATTAAATCCAGGGCAGTGTTGGGTAAGTGATTCTTGTTTTTTACCTAAAGATGCCGATAAAATCCTCGAAAATCAGCTAAAAGATGCAGCTAAACGGGGTAAAGGCAAATTAAAATGGTTTCCGAATACCGTCATTAAAGATTTAAAAATTCAGTCTGTCGCTAATGGTGGCACTGGTCAACAAATCGTTGAGGCGATCGCCATTCGTCATGAAGCTCAACCGAACACACCCCCGTTAAATACCGAACCGTTATCTCAAATAATTGAAGATGCTTACACTTATAATGATTCCCCTAGACTCAAAAAAACAGTGATTAAATTCACGCCCCCCAAAAATCTAAAAACCCAAGGAAAAACCAATTGGATAGTAGTAGAAGCCACAGAAACAGGGGAATTAATCGGTTTAACCGATATACCCTATCGTTTAGGTATAGATCCTCGTTCCGAATTAGAACCATCATCATCAAGCACTACACAAGATCCCTATTGTCCGCAAGGTTTCACTTATACTTTTGCGATGCAACAAACCGCAGAACCGCAACCGCAACCTGAGCCAAGTTTTTATAAACAATATGAACCATACTACAGTTATGAACTACCAAGATTAGCAGATTTTGATTTAGTTTATACTTATCGTCGTATTTGGAAAGCCGAGGATAGTGAAACAACAACATTTCAAGGTATTAACTTTACCAAACCCACAACGGGAGATATTTCCATGCAAAACTGGACATGGGGTAACGATTATCGCCCAGGTACATCAAAAGATAACTTAATTTATAGTAGAGAACAACTACAAAAAACAGGACAATTAAAACCCAATGGTTGGATGGGAGGATTACGCACAGAAACACTTTTTAAAGGTGAACAAAACGCCCTCGGCTTTTATCATTGGTTAGTAGCAGGTACAACAGACTCACAGTTAGGTGATGGAGTTAAAAAACCAAATCCCAACCAAAAATTATTAACAGGGTTAGATTCTCCTATGGGTACAATGCACGGCTTATCAAAGTATCCTTATATGAGAGAAGGTAGAAGAATTATTGGGCGTCCAAATTATGCTCATCCTGATGGTTTTATGGTAAATGAAATTGATATTTCTCGCCGTAACTATAGAGATGAATATTATAAAAAAACTTTACCACCGGATCAATATCGCCGTTTACAAGCCTTACTATCTGGTTTGGAAGGATTTTCCGTGTTAAGTGGTGAAGTTGCCCCCGATGATGTTAAAAACCGCACTAGATCAACTATTTACCCTGATGCAGTGGGTATTGGACATTATGCCATTGATTTTCATCCTTGTATGACAGAAAGTCCTCAAGAAAAACCGGGTAATACCGAGAGAAAAGGAGAAAGACGAGGACAAGGACAGGCGTACCCCTTTCAAATTCCTTTATCTGCCATGATTCCTCAAAAAATTGACAATATGCTAGTGGTAGGAAAAAGTATCGCTACCAGTCATATTGCGGCGGCTGCTTATCGAGTACATTCTTTTGAATGGTCATCAGGAGCAGCCGCAGGTACTACAGCTTCTTTAGCTTTACAAAAAGGGATTTTACCTTATCAATTTACTGAAGGTTTTGCTTTTAAGAATAAAAATCTACAAGAATTAAAAGTAATTTTAGAGAAGAATGAAAATCCCACTAAATTCCCCAATACATCTATCTTTAATGATAATTGGGACGATTGGAGATAATAATTAATAATTTTATAGGCAGGATTTACCAGATTAGATAATCCTAATAATCCTGTTTATACAATTAACAATTAACTTCTTATTCCAAAAAGCACTACTTTTCAGAGAACTTTATTTAGATTCACCAGAAAGTTTTAATAAAAGAAAACCCCAAGCTAAACCTACTAAAACAACGCTAAAACAAAGAATAGCACCACTAAATAACATACTTTCGGCTGTCATCATAATTATTTATCCTGATTATTTATATTTTTTTATTACTTTATCAGATTTTTACTTATAAATGATAGGTAAAGGGCAAGGGTAAATACATAATTGCTAATTCCCTGTTTCCTTTCTAATTGTTAATTGCTAACTCCTAACTCCTATCTCCTAACTCCTATCTCCTAACTCCTAACTCCTAACTCCTATCTCCTAACTCCTATCTCCTAACTCCTAACTCCTAACTCCTATCTCCTAACTCCTATCTCCTAACTCCTAACTCCTAACTCCTATCTCCTAACTCCTATCTCCTAACTCCTATCT
>NZ_JBGSUU010000068.1:0-32066 GCF_041753295.1 Geminocystis sp. | reverse complement strand
GTTACGAGCGATCGCTCGTCGGCTCTGGTACACAGCACGCCTCTGTGATAATTTAAGAGAGTAATAAAGATACGTGCGCGTAGCGTGCCTTCGGCATCACCTTATCTAAAAATCATACTTTAATTCAGCAACGCCAAATTTATTAACTAATGCTATTAGAGACATTTATCAAGCCATTGACAAAGAAATTGGATTAATATTAACACAACTTCCTCATAATAATAATGTTCCCATTTATTCTTCTTTTGGCATGGAAGATAGTTATCCTACTACGGAATTAATACCAGATTTTTGTCAAAAATTAGGCTATCAAGTATTAAATTCTCCTTCGGATAATGTATCTTTAAATCCTTTATCTTTAGCCCGTAAATTTATCCCTCAATCATGGCGAAATCAAATTAGTAATTATTTTCCCTTAAACATTCAAGAAAGATTACTAAATGATAGTTTTAGTCATAATACTAACTGGGAAAAAACTCGTGCTTTTGCCATCCCATCACTTTATACTAGCTTTATTCGCATCAATTTAGAAGGTAGAGAGCCTCAAGGAATTGTTAAACAAGGTAAGGAATATCGAGATTTATTAAATGAAATAACGGAAAATTTAACACAACTAATTGATCCTATCACCAATAAATCACCTATCAAACAAATTGCTAAAACCGTAGATTGGTTTAACTGTCTTCCTCCGAAAAATTTACCCGATATTTTTATTGAATGGCAACCTGCCCAACATTTTCTTAAAAAGCTATTACATCCTAAAATTAACATTAATCAAAGTTCATCTTTATTTTATGATCGAAACAGTTATCATTCCCTTAATGGTTTTATTACAATGGCAGGAGAATCAATAAAAACACAAGGATATATAGAAGATATTTCTTTATTAGATTTAACACCTACTTTTTTGAATTTAATGGGAATTGATACACCATCTAATCTAAAAGGAAAACCTCTTAAATTTTAATTAAATAAAAATAATCACTTATAAAAAAATTATGTTAAATATTCTTAAACGAACTTATAAAAATATTTTTGCTCCGATGGGTAATAATGTTATTAATCAAATTTTATCAGAGGGTTTTCCACAGGAATTAAAATCTTCTTTGACATATTTAATTACCCATAAAGTAGATTTAAAAATACAAATAATTAATTTTCAAGATAGTTAAAATATGTTAAATATTTCTATAATAATTCCCACTTATAACCGTCCAAAAACACTAAAAAATTGTCTTGACTCTTTAGCAAAATTAAACTACTCAAAAAATTTATTTGAGGTGATTATAGTAGATGATGGTAGTCCTCAATCTTTAGAAAAGATAGTACTAGATTTTGAACAAAAAATTAATTTAACCTATCTAAAACAAGAGAATAAAGGTCCAGCTACTGCTAGAAATAATGGAGCAAAAAAAGCCCAAGGAAAATATTTAGTTTTTACTGATGATGATTGCGAAGTTCATGAAAAATGGTTAACTAAATTAGAGCAAATTTGGCTTACAAATCCTGAAGCTATTTTAGGAGGAAAAACTATTAATAAACTTACAAATAATATTTATTCTCAAGCCAGTCAATGCTTAGTAGATTATATTTATTATTATTATAATTTATCAGCTCAACAAGCACAATTTTTTACTTCAAATAACTTTGGAATACCTAAAAATATTTTTAACGAGTTAGGAGGATTTAATACAACTTTTCCTCTCCCCGCCGCAGAAGATAGAGAATTTTGTTATCGTATTTATAATCAAGGTTATCCCATGATTTATGTAGAAGAGGCAATAATATATCACTCTCATTTATTAACTTTTAAAAGTTTTTGGAAACAACATTATAACTATGGTAAAGGAGCTAAATATTTCCATCAAATTAAGACAGAAAAGATACAAATAGAATCGATAAAATTTTATTGGCAATTATTAATTTATCCTTTGCAATGGGAAACAGTTACTTCTCAAAAATTAACCTTAGTTTTATTATTTTTAGTATCCCAAATAGCTAATATCTCTGGTTTTTTTCGTGAATTAATCATTAAAAAGTCTATCAAACATCTATAAGTTTAATAAACCTATTAAATTTGAGTTTTCTCAAAAATTAATTAAAAAAAATTCGATTTTCCTTGACTTTTTCTCTTTTTTTCGTCACAATAGAAAGTATAAATAAAATAATAGAAATCTTACTTTTTAGGGCAAAAAAATCAAAGCATTCCATTATCTAAATAATAACAAAAATGTCAACAGTTGTCAAGGGATTCTCTAAATTTTTATCGATTTTTTAAATAAATACTTCAATAATTTTTAAAAGGGTGACTTTAAATAAGTTTAAATTATAAGTAATTACTTTAATTCAACCTATTATTAATAAATAATTTGATCGTCTCTAAAATTAATAATAAATAGTCGCTTTTCTACCTAAATTTTTATCTATTTCTAAGTTAATTTTAATATAATTAGATGGCAAATAAGGTAATAATTCTGACCATTCAATAGCAGTTATTCCTCCATCAACTTCAATACCTTGCCAATAATTTTCTAAGTGTAAATCTTTAATATCTCCTTTATTTAATCTGTATAAATCAATATGATAAAGTGGGATTTTTCCTTCTAAATACTCGTTAATTAAGGTAAAAGTAGGGCTAACAATGGCTTCTTTTATACCTAATGCTTCTCCTAATCCTTGAATTAAAGTTGTTTTTCCTGCTCCTAAATTACCACTTAACAATAAGACGCTATTAACGGTTAATTGTTGTGCTAATTCTTCCCCTAATTTTTTTGTTTCCCATTCATCTGCTAGGAAAATAATTTCTGTTTTTTTCTTACTCATATTAATAATTTTTCAGTAGCTATAATAATCTTAAATTATTTCTCTTAAAATATACTTATAACTAAAAATAAATTATTCATAAATTAATTGTTATTAATTATCAATAGTCAATTAAAATAAGAATATAAAATTTATATAAAAAAAGTTAATTTCCTTTTATTTTAAAGTTCAATTTTATTCTATATGGAAGTTTATAAGATTTAGGAAACAAGTATATAAATATTATAATAGTTAGTAAACTATTAATCAAAATTTACCATGACTTCAACCTTAGTTAAATCTAATTCTGTTTACTCTCCCACTATTACTAAGTTACCTAATGGTTTAACTATCATCGCAGAAGAAATACCTGTTTCAGCTATTAACCTGAATGTTTGGTTTAATGTCGGTTCTACGGTAGAATCTAATGAAATTAATGGTATGGCTCATTTTTTAGAGCATATGATTTTTAAAGGTAGTGTCAACTTAGCTAGTGGGGAATTTGAACGTTTATTAGAAGCTAAAGGGGCGGTAACAAATGCTGCTACAAGTCTGGAATATACTCATTTTTATTTCACTTGCACACCCCAAGATTTTGGCGATATTTTGCCTTTACAGTTAGATTTGTTGTTAAATTCTCTTTTTCCCCTTGAAGAATTTAACCGAGAAAAAAAGGTAGTACTAGAAGAAGTTAAGCGATCGCATGATAACCCTAGTCGTAAAGTTTATCAAAAAATGATGAACAATGTATTTCCTAATTTACCTTATCATCGTCCGATATTAGGTACAAAAGAAATTATCGAAACATTAACTTCTGAACAAATGCAGTACTTTCATAATTCATGGTATCAACCATCGGCAATGACAATAGTGGCGGTGGGTAACTTACCAGTGGAAGATTTAACGCAAAAAATCATTGATTGTTCCTCATTGAATCAAAAAATATTACAACCAGAAAAATTAACTTATTTACCGGAATTACCCTTCTCGAAAATAATCAGCGATGAATATACCGATAAATCCTTACAACAATGTCGTTTAATGTTAACATGGCGTGTACCGGGGTTAAATAGCTTATCTAAGACACTTCCTTTAGATGTTTTAGCGGTAATTTTGGGGCAAGGAAAACTATCTCGATTATTTAGGGATTTACGGGAAAATAAACGTCTCGTTACTAGAATTTCTGCTAGTAATATGACTCATCAAATACAAGGAAATTTTTACATTGTGGCACAATTATCTCAAGAAAATATACCCCAAGTAAAAGAGATAATTCTTAATCATATTGCGGATATTCAAAAAAATGGAGTGACGCAATTAGAGTTAAATCGAGTTTGTCAAAATGTAGCTAATCAGTTTATTTTTAATAGTGAAAAACCAAGTAATCGTACTAATTTATATGGTTATTATTATTCACAGTTAGGAAGTTTAATTCCAGCTTTAGAATATACAGAAAATATCCAAAAATTAACCGTAGAAGATATACAAAAAGCGGCACAAAAATTTTTAGATTTAAACGCCTATGGAGTTATTATTGCCAATAATGAATAGTAAGTCTTGATTTTTTTTTCCTAAATTTTTATAGTAGTAATATATATTTATTTTATATTTCTTGTGAATTTGTAAAACTGACTAAAACTCTCTTGTTTTCTCCTCTTGCAAGGGAGGATTAAGGGGAGTTGCCCTTTATCCCTAATTGACGTAAAGACTCAAACAAAACCACAGAAACACTAACAGATAAATTCAAACTGCGTACATGGGGACTTGCCATGGTAATAAAACAAGTTGCATCACATTGCTGTAAAACTTGAGGAGGTAAGCCTTCGGTTTCGCTACCAAATAAAAGCCAATCATCTTCTTGAAATTCACACTCAAGGTAATTTTTTGCACCCCTAACACTTAAGCCAATTAGTCTTCCGCCTTTTTCTTTAGCGGTTTTAATGAAATCTTCAGAACTTTGATGATAAGTTAGTTTAACATGAGGCCAGTAATCTAAACCAGCTCTTTTTAAATAGCGATCGCTAATTTCAAACCCCAAAGGTGCGACAAGATGTAACTCTGATTGGGTAGCGGCACAAGTTCGGGCAATATTACCAGTATTAGGAGGAATTTGAGGATGTACTAAAACAATTTTTGCCATATTTTAAAAAGAAAGAATTTGTAAAAGTGAATCAGTTTTTCTCGTAAACTCCCTAGAATGAGAAAGGAAATTAATTTATTACCAAACAGGATCACTATAGAGATTAATGATAAATTTAGAAGTATTAGCAGGAATAGAACTAATACAAGCACAAATAGGTGTACCGTCTTCTAATTCAACTTCACAAGCATGACAAGAACCCATAACGCAACCCGTAGGGATAAAAACACCTCCTCGTTTTGCTACTTCTAAGATTCCTTCCCCTACTTCTGCGATTACCGTAATATTATCAGGTAAAAATTTTACTTCAACACTCATAATTAATTGTTAATGTCAATATTCTTATTTTTGTTATTTTAAACCACCGCAGTATTATCAAAATTGAGAGGAATATCTTGAATTCTACCATCACCAATGGCTGCGATGGCTTCTTTTAAATCAACTTTACCTGTATATAAAGCCTTACCCACAATAACGCCACTTACTCCTAAAGATTCTAAAGATAATAAACTGAGTAAATCTGTTAAACAACTAATACCACCAGAAGCGATAATAGGTATATTAGTAACTTTAGCTAATTCTTTTAAAGCCTCTAAATTAGGACCAATTAAAGTACCATCACGACTAATATCAGTATAGATAATAGCGGCTGCTTTGTCCGAAATTTGTTGAACTAAATCTGTAGCTTCTATGGTGGAAGTTTCTAACCATCCTCTAGTGGCTACTTTACCGTTACGCGCATCGATGCCAACGGCGATTTTATGGGGGAAAGCCTCACATAATTCTGTGACTAATTCAGGATTTTCTACTGCCACAGTACCAACTATAGCTCTTTCTACTCCTAAATTGAAAAGACGTTCAACGGAAATGCGATCGCGCAATCCTCCCCCTACTTGTACAGGAATAGTTAAAGTTTCAACAATAGTTTGAATAATATCTAAATTAACCGTTGTACCTTCTTTTGCACCATCTAAATCTACTAAATGTAAGCGTTTAGCCCCTTGATTTTGCCATTGTAAAGCCACTTCTAAGGGATTTTCGTTAAAAACTTGAGATTGTTGATAATCCCCTTGATATAATCGAACGCAACGCCCTGCTAATAAATCAATGGCGGGTATAACTTCCATAAAAAATTAATCATAAAATTAAGAGAAGTTTAATTATACCATTTACAGTTATAGGGTTGACAAAAAAAATTACTCCTTAATCCTCCTGTTTGATAACAGTGAAGCCTTGGGAGTAAATTACACATCAATTCTACAATTACTTATTACTTAATAATTTGATCTTAAAAGAGGATTTAACCAATAATAAAGTCAGTATTGACTAAAGCAGTAGTAACATTACTGTCAAAAATAAAGCCTTCACCACCGATGGTTGCACCATTAGCGTTAAAGAAAACAGTGCCTGTCGCCTGACTATGGACAATACGAGCAGTACTAGATTGAGCTAAATTATCCGTAGCAACAGAAGCAAATTGGCTAGTACTTAAAATATCTCCAATATTACCAGTTAAATTAAAAGTAGTTTTACCCAAGATAAATTTATCCCCTTCACTACGATTAAAGCCTAAAATCTCGTCATTACCAATATTAGGAGAGGAAAAAGCAGTATTTGTAATGTACTGAAATTGATCAGCACCACTACCACCAGTTAAAATATCATTACCCTGTCCACCAATTAAAGTATCGTTACCTTCATTACCCGTAAGAATATCATTACCGATACCACCAGAAAGAATATTATTGGCACTATTACCACCAATATTATTATCTACATCGTTACCAGTACCATTGATATTAGCTAAACCAGTTAGCTGGAGATTTTCTAAATTGGGAATAAGAGTATAAGTGAGAGAAGAAATAACTACATCTGTGCCTTGATTAGCTAATTCGGTAATTTTAACTCCAGTATTGTTGATAATATAAGTATCATCACCTTTACCGCCCACAAGGGTATCAATATTTCCTAAACCATTTAGAATATCATTGCCATCTAAACCGATGAGGTTATTTTTTAAAGCATTACCAATTAAGGTATTATTAAGGCTATTACCAGTACCTTTAAGTGCAGAACCGATCAGAGTCAGATTTTCTACGTTACCCTCTAAAGTGTCATTATTGACGGAAATAAAGGCAGTGTCAATGCCACCAAGACTATCTTCGAGGAAACTGCTTTCGATGATGACATCTCCGAGACTATTTATATAATAGGAATCATTACCTCGTAAGCCAATCATGGTATCATTACCCAAACCGCCATCGATAATATTTAAACCAAAGTTACCTGTAATAACATTATTTAAAGCGTTACCAGTACCATTGAGGTTAGTTGTACTAATGGTAGTACCGACAAAAAGAGTTAGATTTTCTACGTTATCGGTCAAAGTATAATTAACAGTAGTAGTTACTAAATCTGTTCCTTCATTGACTCCCTCCACAACTAAATCTGCAATATTGTCAACTACATAAATATCATTACCGACACTTCCGAATAAACTATCAATTCCCGTGCTACCATCAAGGAAATCATCACCTTCTTGCCCCAACAGAACATCATTTCCTGAGTTTCCGAAGAGAGTATCATTTCCTAGTTGACCATCAAGAGTATTATTTCCAGTATTACCAGTAATAATATTACCAATACTGTTTCCAGTACCATTAATATTGCTAGAACCTAAAAGGGCTAAATTCTCAAAATTAGCGTTTAAAATGTTAGAAACAGTGGATTGAACTGTATCAATACCTTCATTAGCTAGTTCCGTTAAAGTTTCATAAAAACTATCAGTTAAGTAAAGATCATCTCCAGCACCGCCGACTAAAGTATCTTTCCCAACACCTCCTAGTAAAGTATCATTACCCACACCACCAATTAAACTATCATTTCCCACACCACCAATTAAACTATCGTTACCAGCATCACCATTGATGGTATCATTCCCAACGTTAGTAGTAATAGTATTATTAGAAGCGTTAGCAAGAAGGTTAAAGTTTGCTTTACCTAAAAATTCAAAAATTTCAATATTATTTGAAAGGGTATAACTAAGGGGTGTTGTACCAACGTAAGAGGCTTTAACAGTATCAATCTCGGTTACGGAGCTAGAACTTTCTGAAATTACATCGTTATCAGCTGAATTAAGACTAAGATCAATCATATATAGATCATTACCGCTACCACCGATAAGAAGATCCTGTCCTTCTCCACCATCAAGGGTATCATTATTTGCACCACCATCAAGGGTGTCACTTCCTTCATTACCTAATAAAATATTAGTTTGAAAATTACCTTTTGCTTTTGATGCTAGTCCAGCTAAGGTAATATGATTTACAAAACGTTCATCACCCGTATCACTTATGGTATAAAAAGTAACCGTATCAAAATCAACGATAACAAGATCTCCACCAGAGTCGGCAATATCTTCTCGAATGCGATCATTGACACTATCGACATAATAAGTATCATCACCTCGTCCACCAATGAGAAGATCATCTCCTCCTTTTCCGTCGAGGACATTTTCACCATCATTACCAAAAATTTCATTTGCTAAGGCGTTACCTGTGGCCGAAAAATCTCCATTACCTGATAATCTCAGGTTTTCTAAATTGGCACTTAAAACATAGTCAGTATTACTGATAACGGTGTCAATACCACCATTGGCTGTTTCTAAAACCAAATCAACTATATCCCCAGGGTTATCAATAATATAGGTATCATTCCCCGCACCACCTTTAAGGGTGTCAATTCCTCCATTACCATCGAGGGTATCGTTACCTGCACCACCATCAAGAATATTATTGCGATTATTACCTGTTAAATAATTATTTCCTGTATTCCCAGTAGCATTAATTTTTAATAATCCTATAAGGGTAATATTTTCTAAGTTAGCTTGACTAGCAATGGTGTAATTTCCATAGGACACTTGAACCGTATCAAAACCAGCGTTAGCAGTTTCTATGATTTTGTCAGAAGCACTATCGATGACATAAGTATCATTCCCGACACCTCCCACTAAAGAATCTACACCACTACCTCCATCAAGAACATCATCACCAAATCCTCCCAATAGAGTATCTAGTCCAACTCCTCCTGATAAAATATCATTGCCGTCTTTCCCGTCAAGAGTATTGTTTTTATCATTTCCTTGAATAATATTATTAAATTCATTTCCCGTTCCTCTTAAAGCAGTACCCGTTAAAGTTAAATTTTCAATAAAGCTAACACTACCAGGTCCTAGAATATTGAGATCATAATTACCCGTGGAAACTTGAATGGTGTCAATACCTCCTCCATCGGTTTCTCCCGTAATTATATCGAAGGCATCAATTACATAAGTATCATTTCCTGCACCACCGTTGAGAGTATCTGCACCACTACCACCGATAAGAAGATCATCTCCAGAACCACCCAAAAGGCTGTCATTACCAGTTCCACCGTTAAGGGTATCGTTACCAGAACTACCGTCAAGGATATTACTGCCACTATTACCAATAATGTTATTAGCGTTAGTGTTACCTGTACCGTTAATATTACCCGTACCTGTCAAAGTTAAAGATTCGATGTTTGTGGGTAGGGTAGTAGTTACGTTAGATATTAAAGTATCAGTAATTGTACCGAAGGTTGTAGCTAATAATGTTTGAGTAGCAATAACGTTGGAATTATAAACGTTAACAAAAAAACTTTCATCGCCTTCTACCAAAGTATCATTGGTAATGTTAATGGCAATGGTTTTAACTCTTTCCCCTACAGCAAATGTTACGGCGGTATTACTAGCTGCGGTGAAGTCTAAACCAGCAATGGCGGTATTGCTAGAAGTACTATAATAGTATGTTGTGCTAGTCGTTGCGGGGGCGGAAAGTTCAATAGTGAAGAATAACTGAAGATTTTGTCCTTCTACTGCTGAAATGCCATCATTTAAAATATTGATGTTTGCCATAGTCTTAATTTCTTCTATGTATAATCAAATATTATAACACGACATTTTTTATCTTGTATCAGAGTAAATACTTAACTATTTTTAGGGTTTTAGGTATTGACAAAAACAGTAAAATATGCTTTATTAACGTTGTGTAAAGATAGAAAATATATTTTGACAAAAAAAAGAGCAGAATTATCAATTCATACCCTTATTTTTAATATTAAATAATATCTTGGAATTTATGTTTTTAAAGTAAACCAGTATTAGCACCGGGGCGCCCTGTAACTAATTTAACTTTAACAATAGATCCACCCATTTTTTGAATTCTTTGTTGTTCTTTAAACCAGTTATCATAAGGAACTAATTTAGTAAAATAGGTATTTTGTAACTCTCTTTGAGTTCTAATTCTGGTTTGACTTGGTACACAAGCCGTTACTTGAAACATTCTCATGGGGATTTATCTCCTTGATGATTAAATCTCTTTTAAACTTTTTTGTCGAAAATTTAGTTTATATAAAAACAGTTAATTTTTAGTTCTAATTACTCAGATCTAAATCTCAATTTATGTAAAATTTTAATCATAATAGTTAGGAGTCAAGAGTCAATACTAAATCAATTAAGCCTATTTTAGTCTAACTAAACTAGCACTCACTCTGGACATTCCTAACACGATGGTTAAGTTTTAAGGGATTGTTACTAAATAGTAGTAATCAATTAGCTTAAACCAGAGGAGATGTAGTCGAAGTAAACACCCATTTCTTTACCAGCATCAGCACCAACTAAACTAGCGGTAACTTCTTTCATGGCTTGAATTGCTTGGATGGTAGAACTTACAGGTACACCTAAAGAGTTGTAGGTTTCTTTTAAACCGTTGAGTACACGCTCATCGAGGATAGAAGCATCACCAGCTAACATAGCATAGGTAGCATAACGGAGATAGTAATCTAAGTCACGAATACAAGCTGCGTAACGACGGGTGGTGTACATATTACCACCGGGGCGAGTTACATCAGAATATAATAAGGATTTAGCTACAGCTTCTTTTACGATGGTAGCGGCGTTAGCACTAATTACACTAGCGGCACGAACACGAAGTGCACCAGTTTGGAAGTAGCTTTTTAATTTGCCTAAAGCGTTGGCATCAAGGTATTTACCTTGTACGTCGGAGGAGTTGATTACAGCAGTAATTGCGTCTTGCATTGTTGTTTTCCTTTCTTCTTAATTAACTTTTGCTTAGTATTTTGCAGGACTAAAATTATTTAGCACTGATTATAGGGTTTAGGGATTGTTAATCTAAAACCTATTGCATTGCTCCGATAACATAATCGAAATATGCACCAGCTTCACCAGCGTCATCAGAAGACATCAAGCCAGTTGCAACTTCTTTCATTTCACGCACACTTTGAGCTACTGCACCCACGTCAGTACCTAAAGATTTGTACATTTCTTTTACGCCGACTAAACCGATTTCTTCGATAGGAGTAACGTCACCAGCTACTATTCCATAGGTAACTAAACGTAAATAGTAGTCCATGTCACGTAAACAGGTAGCAGTCATTTCTTCACCATAAGAATTTCCACCAGGGGAAACAATGTCAGGGCGTTTTTGGAATAAACGATCTCCTGCTTCTTTTACGATACGCTCACGAGCGCCGCTTAAGGTTTCAGCGATGCGTAAACGAGATTCACCGGAGGTTACGAATGCTTTGATTCTATCTAACTCACCGGGGCTTAAATAGCGTGCTTCTGCGTCAGCATTCACGATAGATTTCGTGACGATACTCATTGATGGATTCCTCCAAACAAAATATTAAATAGTATTTATTAATTTAACCAGAATTTTGATTCCACTGGTCAGGAAGTTTTGAAAATCTTATCTCAAGGATAATTTTTTCTTTTCATCAGTATAACCGACTAAAGTTACAATTCCTGATGATTTTTTTTGGAAGAGGTTTAATTTGTCTTCGCAGATCATTGTGCGATATTAAGTCCACTTTTGCTTAATTTTCTTAATACTTTTTAACATTTGCCAAGGGTGTAAGACAAAAATTTTGGCAGCTATGGGTTATTCATCTTTCAAAATACTTGATATTGACAGTTTTGAGTCTTCCCTTGACAATTAATTTAGCAAGTCAATTTGTTAAGTTATTTTTCTTCAAAATTAATTTCATTGTTTATTTATGAATCTTGATCAACAATTATCTAGTTATGATTATTATTTACCCTTAGAATTAATCGCTCAAAATCCAGTCATTCCTAGAGATACTTCTCGTTTATTAGTGGTAAAGTCTCAGGAGACAATTAATCATCATGTTTTTTCTGATTTGCCCGATTTATTATCCTCTGGAGATTTATTAGTTTTAAATGATACTCGGGTAATTCCAGCCCGTTTATATGGGAAAAAGTCCACTGGTGCGCAAGTAGAAGTGTTGTTAGTGGAAGAGATGGAAAATAATTGTTGGTTGGCTTTGGTAAAGCCGGGTAAGCGTTTTTCTATAGGTAGTGAAATTATTTTTGGAGATATTTTAAAAGCCAGTGTAATCGGTAAAGATGAATCAACGGGAGGGCGTTTTTTACAGTTTGAGGTTAATCCATGTCAGTCTTTTTGGGAGATTTTAGATAAAGTGGGTAATATTCCTTTTCCTCCTTATGTTACGGAGTCTCAAGCTAATCCTCAACAATATCAAACTGTTTATGCTGAAAAACAAGGGGCGATCGCAGCACCTACGGCGGGGCTACATTTTACGGAGAGATTATTAACACAATTAACAGAAAAACAAATTAACATTGCGAAAGTAACTCTCCATGTGGGAATTGGTACTTTTCGCCCTGTAGAAGTAGAAGATATTTTAAACCATGAAATGCACCAAGAATGGATAGAAGTTAATCAAAATACCATTGATGCTATTAAGCAGACGAAAGAAAAAGGGAAGAAAGTAATAGCAGTAGGGACAACAGTAGTTAGGACTTTAGAGGGTGCGTATCAACAACAACAAAAATTAGCACCTTTTTCGGGTAAAACAAATTTATTTATTTATCCTAGTTATGAATTTAAAGTAATAGATGGTTTAATTACTAATTTTCATTTACCTAAATCTAGTTTATTAATGTTAGTTAGTGCTTTAATTGGTAGGGAAAGATTAATGAGTATTTATCAAAAAGCCATTGAGGAAAAATACCGTTTTTATTCTTTCGGTGATGGAATGTTTATCCAGATTTAGGCTGGTTTCATAAAAATTAGCTTCTATGTCGAAAGAAGCCCCACACTTTGTTTTCAACAAAAAATAAATCAAACAAGTGTGGGATGAATTTCGACAGATAAATAAACGTTCTATCTTGTCACAACGGTTGAAAATTGTGATAAGATAAGAACAACCGCACACGGGCGGATAATGGCGATAACCAAGCCATACACATAAATATAATTCTATGATACCGTGTATTTGACTTACGGAACGTGGGGTAAAGCCTATCGTCAGAAAGTAAGACTCGTTACTTCTCGGAGTAAAAAGCATTTCTTTGGGTAGGAAGTCAACACTGTAATTTTAATTCAGTGTGGGTAGTTCACATGAAAGTCACTCATGTAAGAGGTAACAAAGATTATTAGTTATTTTTATTAATTTAAAAATGTATAATTTCTAAATGTTTTAATACTTACCTAACACCTGATACCTCAAATCAACAATTAATCCTATTTTTGCGTAACGTCAGTTATTAATTAATTGTTTTACTATCACTTGTGCTAATTCTTTAGTAGCGCCAAAAGGAGGGATAAAAATTAATTTAGTTTTGGTCTTTTTTGCTCGTAAAACTATTTCTTGTTCAATGGTTTCTGTAATCTTACCAGAAAATAAAAAGTAAGGAACAATAGCTATACTTTCAGGATCATAATTAAGTAAATTATCAATAATATTGGCAAAATAAGGGAAAATTGACCAATAAGCGATATTAGCATTTAATTTTTGAGCGATGGCTTTTATTTCCTGATTTCCTTGGGTAATGCTTGTGCCATGAGAGAGTAAAATGCGGTGAGTGGTAGGCTGTTGTTGATATTTATTTTGTAATAATACCTTTAAATCTTGACTTTTTCCTAAATGGGGCATCAATTCTAGGGGAATAGAAGAAGATAAACGTGCAATTTCGACTTGTTGAGGTATGTCTTGTAAAACGTGAGTGCCTGATAATAAGAATAAAGGTAATATTTTAAGAGTGGCATAACCTTTGATGGCACATTCTTGAGCAAAATCACTAATTTTAACGGATAAAGGTTGATTCTCTAACTCTAAATAAGCGGTAGTTAATAATGGTGAAAATCCTTCCTTACTTAAAAGTAGAGTAATGTTTTCTGTAAGTTTATGTAACTGATGACGATAGTTAGGGTTTCGACTACCATGAACAACAAGAATATAGGCAATCATAATTGACAATTGATAATAGATAATTGACAATAATAAGGGCAATTAAGAATATTGGTTTTACAATAGTTTATCTCTATTTAATTAAATATTACCCATTATTGCTTATAGTTTATTTTTATATAATATGGAATTATTACAGCAAAATTTACAAAGATTAACAGATAAAGTCGCTATCATTACAGGTGCATCCAGAGGTATTGGTAAAGCTACCGCTATTGCTTTAGCCTCTGAAGGGGCGAAAATTGTAGTTAATTATGCTAGTAACAGTCAAGCCGCCGATAATGTTGTTAAAGAAATTATCGAAGCTGGGGGAGATGCCATGGCCATTTGTGCTGATGTATCACAACAAGAAGCGGTAGAAGCTATGTTTAAAGAAACTACCAATAAATGGGGAAGAGTAGATATTTTAGTCAATAACGCTGGTATTACTCGTGATACATTATTGTTGCGAATGAAATTAGAAGATTGGCAACAAGTTATCAACTTAAATTTAACAGGAGTGTTTTTATGTTGTAAAGCCGCTAGTAAAATTATGTTGAAACAAAAAAGCGGTAGAATTATTAATATTTCATCCGTAGCAGGGCAAATGGGTAATGCAGGACAAGCTAACTATAGTGCAGCCAAAGCAGGAGTTATTGGATTAACCAAAACCTTAGCTAAAGAATTTGCTAGTCGTAATGTAACAGTGAATGCCGTCGCCCCCGGATTTATCGAAACTGACATGACACATGGTTTACAAGCAGAGGAAATTTTAAAACTAATTCCCCTTAACCGTTACGGTAAACCAGAAGAAATTGCGGGAATGATTCGTTTTTTAGCTGCTGATAAAGCATCTAACTATATCACTGGGCAAGTTTTTAATGTTGACGGCGGAATGGTTATGTAAATAATTACGAATTAGTAGGGTGGGCAATGCCCACAATCACTACGGTGGTTTACCCATTTGAAAACTGTTGTAAAAATTTCCAGAATTAGAGATTTAGTTACTTAAACTTCCTACAACTTGTATAAAAATAAGTAGAATTTTCTTAATTGTTTTTAGGCTGACTTTTAAAGTTGTTTCCGTTAACGGAAGAATAATTATGATATACTATTCATATAGTTAAATTTACTCATACTTTCAGTTTGCCCATCAATCTAACTGAATTTATAGACAAAAGTAAATTACCAAGCACAAGAGTGAAAGCCTTAAGTTAAACTGTCACCCTCGCTATGGGGTGGACAAAATTACTGAAACGGAAAATAATCAGAATGGCTACTTATAATCTAACTACCAACGGCGATAATCTTATTGGTACTTCTAATAACGATACATTTAATGGAACTTATGATGCTGCGGTAACAGATACCTTTGGTATCAATGATTTTCTCAATGGTGGCATAGGTATCGATACCTTACATATTAATCATCTTTTGGATGTTGCCATCACACCCCCTGATAATCTTTGGACAAATCTAAGAAATATTGAAAATGTTGTGATTAATACCACAGGGAATGGTGCACAAACTATTACTACTGGTGTTAATTTTCAAACAGCATTCGCACCTCTAGGTATAGAATTTACTACAAAAACAACAGGAGCAGGTGCAATTAACCTGACGATGACAACATTCACAGGGGTGGCAAAACTTGAAACAACATCAACGGCAGGTGCTCAAAATATTGTAACGGGTTCAGATGATACTACCGTAACAGCAATATCCGACGCAGGAGCGTTAAATATTAAAGGAGTAGGACTTAAGAATGTTTTTGCAACTACAAAAGGAGCAGGAGCGCAGACTATTGGTGATGGTAGCGGTAATGGTGCAAATCTTGTATTAGTGAGAGCAACATCCGCAGGAGGAGCACAAACTATAACCAGTACCAGTGCAAATCGTGTGGTAGTGAAAGCAATATCAGTGGCGGGAAAACAAATTATTAAAACTGGTGCCGGTGCAGATATTATAACAGCATCAACCACCAGTGCTATTAATACAATTAATACAGGAGTTGGTAATGATAGAGTTACTATCTTAGCTACGACTTCGGGTAGTTACACTATCAGTGGAGGGACAGGTAATGACACCTTAAGAGGTGGAAAAGGCAATGACACTCTAACAGGTTGGATTGGTAATGATATTCTCAACGGTGGTGCTGGAGTTGATAATATGATTGGTGGAGATGGCTCTGATCTATATTACGTTGACATTGCTACGGATATAGTAACGGAAACCAATGCTCTTGTCAGTAGTGGAGGTATTGATAGAGTGTTATCCTCTATTACTTATACTCTACCCTCTCAAGTAGAAAATCTGACTCTAACAGGTAAAGGTAATATCAACGGTAATGGTAATAGTTTGGCTAATCGTATTACTGGCAATATTGGTAATAATAGCCTCAGTGGCGGTGACGGTAATGATACTTTAACAGGTGGCATTGGTAATGATATTTTAACAGGGGGTAGTGGTAATGACTTTTTGACAGGGGGTAGTGGTAATGACTTTTTTAGCTTCAATTCAACATCAGAAAGCATTGATCGTATTAGTGATTTTAGTATAATAGACGATACTTTTTTAGTGAGTCGTAGCGGTTTTGGTGGCGGTTTAGTGATTGGGGAATTAGCTAGTAATCAGTTTACTATTGGTTCATCTGCAACGACTTCCGATCATCGTTTCTTCTATAATTCTAATAACGGAGGTTTCTTCTTTGATGTGGATGGTAATGGTGCAACTTCTGCCGTGGGAATTGCTACTTTAAGTACTGGTTTAACAACCATGACAAATCAGGACATTTCAGTATTTTAATTAGACTTTGCTGAAAAAGTTATAAGTGATCAAGATAGATATTAGGTTTTATGTAAAAACCATTGATTTTAATAGTCTTCTGATTTTTATGCACAAACTAAACCCCTAATTACACAAAGGAAGTAATTTAATACCTCCTTTTTAGCGTCAATTAGTGAAGTTATTACTTATTAGTCAGGCTAATCAACAATTATCTAGTTGAGTTTGATATGGGTTAAGAATCAGGTATAAACAGTTTACTAACCTCATCATAATTCCAAGATAAACCATCAGGATCTCTACTTTGACTCCATAAAGGAAAATCAGCCTCAGATTTACGTTTACCCACCGTGCTAGGATGTACTTCTAAACGTTTTGCTAATTCACTCTGAGTCACAGCATTATTATTAGTTTCTATTTCTACTGTAGAGGAATTTGCCAATGATTCTTCTGTGGGGTTAGGAATGGGAGAAAGTGAAGAAACAGGAGGAATGGCTTGGAGAGGAATTACTGTAGTTGTGGAAGATTTACTAGCTTCGGGGATGTTAGTGACAGATTCAACAACGGTTGTCGGGTTAGAAAATGAAGTGCTTAAATTAGATTCAGGTGCTAAGTCAATATCATCATCTGGCTCACTATCGTCAAATATACTACCTAAAGCGTTGGCAGTTAAGAAATAATAAACAATGCCTTTATTTTCATATAATCTTTTTACTGCACCATATTCTAAGGTTTTTTGTTCCAAATACCAACGGGCAGTTTTAGCATTCAAGTCAGTTTTAGTGGTAAGATCTACCACCGTTAAACAACCTTGATGTGCTTGAATTAATTGATTAAAAATAGGATTGATTTGTTCAGATAGTTGTTTGAAATGGTATCTTTGCCATATTTTATAGCCTAATGCGAAGATAAAAATACCAACGATTACAGGCCAAAAGACAAATAATACTATTGTCATTAACGCTAGAGGCAGTAACACCAAAAGGATACTGTTAGCACCACTATCTATTACTTTTCCAGTCATAGTGTTAAGTGGTTTTATTAATAAAAGACAATAAATCTTCTTGATTTTGTCTAAATACCTGATAATTATAGTTTAAAATTATTTAAAAATCAAAATTGAGTTTTTCACTTTGATAAAAATTTTGACTTCTAATTAATTTTCAGAAATTTCATATTACCGATAATGTTTTGGTTAAATTTGCCCTTTGAATTTTTAACCAGTTAATTTCATCAATGATTGCCCATTTATATCTTTCCCAAGCCTCTAATTGATAAGGATCACTACAAACAAACTCAAAATCTAATTCTTTTTTTTCTAAATATAATTTACAAGTCATGAAACGATGTTCTAATAATTTTAATCTTTCTTGAACTTCTAAATAACTAAAAAAGAAATATTTAATCATAAAACGAGAACGAGAATTAATCCAACTTTCATGAGGATGTTCTAACATTTTTTCATACCATTTCTCTTTACCTTCTGAAGTTATACTGTAAATTTTACGAGGATTATTGTTTTCTTCTTCCGTAAATACTTCAATTAAATGTTTATCTTCTAAACGTTTTAAAAGGGGATAAATTGCACCATAATTGACGCTAATACACCCACTCATAAATAATTCCATTTGTTGTTTAAGACGGTAGCCGTGGAGTGGTTCTTTTTGTAGTAATCCTAGGGTTGCTAACTCTAACATGAATTTTTTAAAATTTATATCAATTTGATATAGTATAATGATATGATAAATTATTAATAAATTATTAAAACTTTGCCATAAAACTTAATCTTTGTGTAACTGATATGGTTAATCCTAAATCTCCATCTCCTGTTGAAGAATCAAATATTGAAGAAGAATTACAAATTTTGTCTTCTCACCAAGAAACTAAGAAAAAAACTTTCTCCCGTTGGAGGTTAGTATTCACCTTAATTTTTCTCACTGTAATAACAGGAGGTGGGGTGAAATGGTGGTTAGCTAGTAACAATAAAGAAAATAAGCCTCCAGCAAGGGCGATGACTGGGCAACCTCAAGCTATACCCGTTAAGTTAGAAACTGTCACTAGCAAATCTTTAGAAGATAGTAGTACTGTAATAGGAACTTTAGAAGCTACTAAGGGTGTTACGGTTAAGTCGGAAGTAGATGGAAGAATTACTCAAATTTTAGCTAGTGAAGGAATAACAGTTCAAGCAGGGGAGGTAATTTTTGCTTTAGAAAGTAATGAATTACAAGCAGATTTAGCCCAAGCACAAGCTCAATTACAAAATGCGGAGGCTCGTTTAGCACAATTACAAGCAGGAAGCCGAAAAGAAGATATTGCGGAGGCTAAAGCAGAGTTAAATCAGGCGAAGGCAAGGTTAAATAATGCTCAAGGAGGCGCTCGCCCTGAAGAAATTGCTCAAGCACAAGCTCAAATCGAGTCTGCTAAAGCGGAGTTAGAGTTAGCGGAGGATCGAGTTACAAGATATAAAAAGTTACAAGAAGAAGGAGCTATTTCTGAAGATCAATTTGCGGAAAGAGTAAAAACTCAACGACAGGCTTTATCCTCCTTAACGGAAGCACAAAGAAGGTTAGATGGTTTAACTAAAGGTAGAAAAGCTGATGTCAAAGAATTGAAAGCAACCGTAGAACAAGCTACACAGAATTTGAGAAGATTAGAAAATGGAGCGAGGGTAGAAGAAATTGCTCAAGCCCAAGCAGATGTATCACAAGCAAAAGCAAGAATAAACTCTATTGATGTGAGAATCAAAAAAACTGATATTACCGCACCTTTCACAGGAATTGTGGGAGATATACCGATCAAAATTGGAGATTATGTCGATTCTGGGGATGATTTAACTACTATCACCCAAAATAATATCTTAGAGGTGAATTTCTCTATTCCTTTAGAAAAAGCAAAAGACTTGAAATTGGGTTTACCTGTGGTTATTTTAGATAGTCAAGGCAAAGGGGTATCATCAGGAAAAATTAGTTTTATTTCTCCTAATGTAACGGCTAATACTCAATTAGTTTTGGCTAAAGCTACCCTTGAAAATTCATCACAAAACCTGTTCAATCAGGGTTCAGTTCAAACAAAAATCATTTGGAATGAAGGACAAGGTATTGTTGTACCTGCCACGGCGGTGTCTCGTCTAGGAGATAAAACATTTATTTTTGTGGCACAACCCATAGAAAATTCTACTCCTGAAAAACCCCAATTTATCGCTCGACAAACTTTAGTTACTCTCGGTAGTCTCCAAGGTAATGATTATCAAGTTTTGGATGGTTTAAAAGTTGGCGATCGCATTGTAACCGCAGGAATTATGAACTTAAGAGATGAAACTCCTATTATGGAGATAGGAGATGGGAGATAGGAGATAGGAGATGGGAGATACTAAATCTTAGTCAAAAAATTAGAGTGCTATCTATCGTAAAAAAAATAATGAATAATCAACCTGCTAAAACTTTTCAAGATTTGATTGTGTGGCAAAAAGCTCATCAATTTGTTTTATCTGTTTATCGTCTTACTCAAAATTTTCCCTCTTCTGAAACTTACGGATTAACCTCTCAATTAAGAAGAGCATCTGTCTCAGTTCCAGCTAATATAGCAGAAGGCTTTAAAAGAAAAACTTTAGCTGAAAAAATAAGATTTCTGAACATAGCTGAAGCATCCCTAGAAGAATCTCGATATTATTTAATTTTAGCCAAAGATCTCAATTATGGTAATACAGAAATATTATCAATAGATCTTAATGAAGTAAGTAAATTACTATATTCTTACTCTAAGACAATTGAAACTCGTAACCAAAAATCTTAAATTTTATTCTAATTACTCCTATCTACTGTCTCCTATCTCCTAACTCCTAATATATATGTTTGTAGATTTTTTTATTAAACGCCCTGTTTTCTCCACTGTTGCAGCTCTAATTATCCTTTTAGTTGGTATGATTAGTATTGTTACTCTACCAGTTGATCGTTTTCCTGATATTAGCCCGACTCAAATTCAAGTTACTGCCCGTTATGAAGGTGCAGATGCGGAAGTGGTAGAAAATACCGTCACGAACATTCTTGAAAGACAAATAAATGGGGTAGAAGGTTTAAAATATATTTCCTCTACTAGCAGTAATGATGGCACTAGCAGTATTATCGCTACATTTGAAGCTAATCGCAATAAAGACTTAGCGGCGGTGGATGTGCAAAATCAAGTATCTATCGTGGAATCTCAATTACCTGATAGTGTAAAAAGAACAGGAGTTAGCGTCAGTAAGCAATCTAATAACATATTGATGGGTTTTGGTTTGTTTAGCGATAACAAAGAATACGATAATACTTTTTTAAGTAACTTTGCGGATCGCTATATAATTGATGCCATTAAAAGAATTGAAGGGGTTGGTAATGTTAGGATTTTTGGTGAAAGACGTTATGCTATGAGGTTATGGCTTGATCCGAATCGGTTGGCAAGTCGAGGATTAACCACTACGGATATAACTAGAGCGTTATCAGAGCAAAATATTCAAGTTGGGGCGGGGAAAATAGGGGCTGAACCAGCACCCCAAGGACAAGAGTACCAATTAGATTTAAAAGCTGTTAGTCAACTTGTTTACCCAGAGGAATTTGAAAATATAATCATCAAAACCGATGAAAATGGGGGTATAGTTCGCTTTAAAGATGTCGGTAGGGTGGAACTTGGTTCTCAGGATTACGGGGCTTTCTTACGCTTTAGGGGCTTAGATGCGGTGGGTATTGGTATCTATCAGTTACCCGGTTCAAATGCTTTACAGGTGGCAAAAAAAGTTAAGACAGAAATGGAGATTTTATCAAAAGAATTCCCGACAGGTATTCAAGCAAAATTAGCCTTTGATACCACGGCATTTATTGAAGAATCCATGAAGGAAGTAGTTATCACCCTTTTAATTTCTATCGGTTTGGTGGTGTTAATTATCCTCGTTTTTCTCCAAGATTGGCGCACAACTTTAATCCCTTCTTTAACTATTCCTTTATCTTTAATCGGTACATTTGCCTTTGTTAAAGTCTTTGGTTTTTCTATTAATACCCTAACTTTATTCGGTTTAACCCTTGCGACTGGTTTAGTGGTAGATGATGCCATCGTGGTAGTGGAACAAATTCACCGTTATATCGAGGAGAAGAATATGGAAGCCCATGAGGCCGCTAGTGAATCGATGAAACAGTTATTTGGAGCGGTTATTGCCACTTCTTTGGTGTTGATGGCGGTATTTATTCCCGTTGCTTTTTTCCCCGGCACAACGGGAGCGTTATATCGTCAATTTGCTTTAACTATAGCCTTTTCTATCCTTATTTCAACTTTTTTAGCCTTAACCCTCACTCCTTCTTTGTGTGGTTTACTCTTACGCAAAGGGCAACATCCTCCAGCTTGGTTAGCACCCATTTTCAACACTTTTAATCGCTTTCTCGACTGGGTAACTCAAAAATATGATCAATCTTTACGATTATTAACTCACCTGAAACTATTTGTGATTGGTATTTTTATTGTTTTAATCGGTTTTACTGGGTGGTTATACGCAAAAACTCCCACGGCTTTTTTACCAGAAGAAGATCAAGGATACTTTATTACCATCATTCAAGCCCCAGAAGGAGTATCTTTACAATACACTAGCGAGGTAATGAAAAAAGTAGAAGCTGAAATGTTACAAATGCCTGAAGTGTTGGCTACCTTTGCCATTGGTGGTTTTAGTTTTGGTGGTAGTACTCCTAATCAGGGAATCATTTTTACTCCTTTAAAACGTTGGCGTGAGCGTAGTAATCCTGATCAAACGGTACAAGCTATTACTGGTAAGCTCTTCGGTAAATTTGCCATGATTCCCGAAGCTCGAATTATCCCGATTAATCCTCCAGCTATTCAAGGTTTAGGCACTTTTGGAGGTTTTTCTTTCCAATTACAAGATCGTCGTATCAATGTTGATTTAGAATCAATGGTAGCGACAATGGGACAATTCTTGGGAGTGGCGAATCAAACCGAGGGATTACAAAGAGTTTTTACTCAATTTGCCGCTAATAGTCCTCAATTATCCATTGAAGTTAACCGAGAAAGGGCGAAACTTTTGGGAGTTGATTTCGATGATATTTTTACTACCCTACAAACTGCTTTAGGTGGCGAATATGTCAATGATTTTTCCATGCAACAACGCACCTATCGAGTATATTTACAAGCTGATCAACAATTTCGCTCAAATCCTGAAGATATTAATAAATTATACGTTCGTTCAAGCAATAATCAAATGATTCCGTTATCGAATTTAGTCACCGTCAAATCTGTTACTGGTGCGCAAAAGATTCAACATTATAACCTTTTCCGTGCCATTGAAATTAACGGCTCAACTGCCCCCGGATTCAGTTCAGGACAATCTATTACAACAGTAGATAATTTAACCAAACAAGTTTTTCCGCCTGGATTTGGGTATGAATGGACGGGTATTTCATTAGAAGAAATTAGTGCAGGAAATTTAGCCTTAATTATCTTTAGTTTAGGATTGTTATTTGTCTTCCTAGTTTTAGCGGCACAATATGAAAATTATATCGATCCTTTGATTATTATGTTAGCTGTTCCTCTTGCTATATTAGGAGCATTATTAGCCCAAATGTTAAGGGGATTTCCTAATGATGTTTATTGTCAAATTGGGTTAGTTATGTTAATCGGATTAGCTAGTAAAAACTCAATCTTAATTGTGGAATTTGCCAACCAATTACGGGAAGAAGGTTTACCCATTGTTAAAGCAGTTATTGAGGCATCAAAACAGCGATTAAGACCGATTTTAATGACAGCAATTTCAACTTTAATTGGTATTTTCCCCCTTGTAATTGCTACGGGGGCTGGGGCTGGAAGTCGTCAATCTTTAGGGACGGCAGTTTTTGGTGGAATGTTAATTGCTACTTTTTTAAGTTTATTTCTTGTGCCAATTTTATATATAGTAATTAAAAGTGGAAAGGAGAGATTATTCTCTAATAATAAGCTCAAATTAGTTAAATAAATTAACTGTTAAAGCTAGGGCAAAAAACAAAGAGTAAATAGATTTTAATTGACTTAAGCTATACAAAAATTTATTTTCACTTTTGCTGATTAAGTGTTTTTGATCTTTGATGGAAATGAGATATTTATAAGATGTCTTTAAAAGTCCCCAGTATTGGGGATTTAGGGGAGCGAATCATTTTTAATTATTTACTTTTAGCTTGATTTTTAGCTTGTTCGAGAGCCACTTCTTTCATGGCTTCAAAAGAGTTACGATTAGATGCTCCTTCGATGGCTTTTACCGCTAAATCTTGGACTTGTTTTAAGGCAGAATCTAGTTGTTGTGACAAGTTATTTAAGCGATTTTCGTTACTTAAAATAGTTGATTCTAAGGCTTGTATTCTGAGTTGATAATTTTGGGTTTCTCCCTCAATTTCTTTCTGTCTTAAATCGGTTTTTATTTTTGCTTGATAATTACCAATTCCTTTACCTTCTTCTTTAGCTTTTTTAATTTCTGTCTCTAATTTTGCCTCAAATTCTTCTACTTTTTGTTTGGCGATCGCATATTCTTTTTCTCGATTACTAAGATCTTTTTCTCGATTTTCCCATAATTTTTCTTGTTGTTGACTAACTTCTTGTAAATCTTTATAAAGTTGATTTAATTCTTGTTCAAAATTTTCTTGATCTAGTTGTCTAGTTAAGGTTAAATTATATTGATATTCTTCATTTTCTCGTTGTTTATTTTTAAGATAATTATCGTTACGAAGTTTAATTTCTCGTTGTTTATTTTCTTGTTCTTTTAGCCATTCTTTTTTCAGAGTATCTAACTCTTGTCCTAAAATTTCTTGTCTTTGATTATACTCATTAAATAAACTTTTAGTACTCTCATCATAAGTAGCTAATAAATTATTTAAAGTATCATCTTCAATAGTTTCTAAATCGTGTAATTCTTGCAGTTGATTTAACTCTAATTGAATATTATTTTCTAACTTTTCTAAACTAGAGGCTTCAGTAATTAATTGCTCCGAAAGTTGACTAACAGCACTACCAAAACCTATTTGTAACTGTTCTAAATTTTGGATGACTTGTTCAATATTATTAATTTTATTCATAGAGTTTAAAGAAAGATTTTCAGGAGGTTTAGGTACAGATTTTACGGGAGGATTATTGACTATTTTTTGGGCATTTTCTAAGGCTTTTTGTTGTACCTGAGATTGTTTTTGCCCTAATTCAACTTGCTTTTGTAAATTAGATTTTTCTTGCTCTAATTCTTGATAAGCTGCTAAAATTTCTGCTTTGGTACTTTTAGAATTAATTGCCATATTTTTAAGTTTTTTATTGTTAATGAAGTTCGTTTTTAAGACTTAAGTTATTTATTCTACTTGCTCCCTTAATCCTTTAATTTTGAAAGCTAGAAGTGATAAAAAGATTGTTTTGTAAGTCTTTAATATTGACCTAATTATCGCCAATATATCCCTAATGAGTTAGGAGAATTAATTATTAGGTTGAAAAGCTCTTAAAGCTAAATTTTGAGCCTGATTAGTTGCGTTTTGAAGTTGTGTAATAATGGCTTCTATTTGTTCAGTTTGTTGCTGAATTTTTGCTTCTAAAGATAATAGTTTAAATTCATAACCTTGTTTAGTTGATTCCCATTCTTTTTCCAGTAAATTAACTTTAACTTGAGCTTCTCTATCAGCTTCTTTAATAGCTTCACCACGAGCTTTATTTACTTCTGTTTTAATTTGCTCTTCAAAACCTTCAATTTTTTTCTGATTACTATTAAATTCTTCTTCTTGACTATTTAAAATAGTTTCTCTTTCTTGCCAAAGTTTATTTTTATCTAAATCTGTTAACCGTAATTCTCTTTCTTGATTTCTTTTTTCTTCTTCATATTGATCACTTTTAATTTTTCTTCCTATTTCTAATTGATAGTTAAAATCAGCTTCTAACTCTTGTCTTTGTTGAGTTAAAAGTTCTAATTCTTCAGCTATTTTTATGGTAAATTCTGCATCTTCTTTTTCCCAGTTTTTACGGAATTTTTCTTTTTGTAAAGTTATATTATTTTGTGCCGTTTCAATTTGAGTTTCAAGAGAAGTTAATCTTTCTTGATGTTCTTGTCTTAAAATATATAAAGCATCAGCAACTAAACGAACTTTTTGCAATTCTGCTAACTTTTCTGTTTCAACAGTTATGGCTTTTTTTAGCTCTATTAAAACCTCAGATTCTGTTTGTAATCTAGTTGCTATTTCTTTAGTTAAATTACTAAAATCTAACTGTAAAGTAGCCATACTATTAACAATATTATTAACGGTATAATCAGCGACTTTGGTTAATAAAGCCTTATTTTTTTCCTTCTCTACGGCTTCTTCCTTTGTTTCAACTTTCGACTGTTTTAGTTGATATTGTGCGAATAATTGCCCAAAAGCTAACATAATTTGATCTTTACTTTCTTTAACTTCAACTTGACTCATAATAGCAAACTTGACTTTTTATTCAACATGACATTATCATGATAACTAATGTTGATTTTTTCGTCAACTAAAGTATTGGTTTTTTGTTCAAGGAGAAAAAAATGATAGAAATAACAGATTTTGGGATGTTAATAAAAGAAGCAAGAAAACAAAAAGGCTATACCCAAAGGCAGTTAGCGAAAAAATTAGGCATTGATTTTACATACCTTTCTAAGTTAGAAAATAGTCGCCCTGATTATGCACCAAAAGAAGAGTTAATTAGGAAATTAGCAGAGTATCTTAATTTAGATGAAGAGGAGTTAATCTTTTTAGCAGGGCGTATTCCTTCACAAGATGAGGACTTAATTAAGCAACATTATCAAAATATGCCTTTATTATTTCGACGCATGAGGGAAAATCCCGAATTTGCCGCTAAAATATTTCAACAAGCACAACAAGACAGTTAATAATTCTTCATGGTTACTTGAGTCAACTATAAAATATTCGTTGGTGTAAAGGGTGCATAGCAAAAGACAAAGGCATAAAACCCGAAACCAGCTACCTGCTAACTAAAACCTATTCTCATCAGATATTCAAAGTATAGAACTGAGGTATAGTTAAAATAAAAACCTTCTGTCATAAAATCTGGATAAACAAATCGAGAATTTATTTACTGATTAGATTACAATGATCGAGATCATCTAAGTTCGATATAAACTAAAGAGTTAAAGCGATAAATCTATGCCACGTCGTGAAGATATAAACAAAATTCTTATTTTAGGTTCAGGACCGATTGTTATTGGACAAGCCTGTGAATTTGACTATTCTGGTACACAAGCCTGTAAAGCGCTACGAGAAGAAGGGTATGAAGTAGTATTAGTTAACTCTAATCCTGCCACTATTATGACAGATCCTGAGACGGCTGAACGTACTTATGTTGAACCTATTACCCCCGAAATTGTCGAGAAAGTAATCGCAAAAGAAAGACCTGACGCACTCTTGCCGACAATGGGAGGACAAACTGCTCTTAATACCGCCGTATCTTTAGCAGAATCTGGAGTGTTAAATAAATATGGCGTTGAATTGATTGGCGCTAAATTACCTGCGATAAAAATGGCCGAAGACAGGGAATTATTTAAAGAAGCCATGGCAAGAATTGGTGTGCCAGTATGCCCTTCAGGTATTGCTAGTAACTGGGATGAAGCTAAAGCAGTAGGGGAAGAAATTGGTTCATATCCTTTGATTATACGTCCTGCTTTTACCATGGGTGGTACTGGTGGAGGTATTGCTTATAACCAAGAAGAATACGAAGAAATGGCAAAATTTGGGATTGATGCGTCTCCCATGTCTCAGATTCTCGTGGAAAAATCTCTTATTGGTTGGAAGGAATATGAGTTAGAAGTGATGCGAGATTTGGAGGATAATGTAGTGATTATCTGTTCCATTGAAAATATTGATCCTATGGGAGTCCATACTGGAGATTCTATCACCGTTGCCCCCGCTCAAACTTTAACCGATAAAGAATATCAACGTTTAAGAGATTATTCTAAGGCAATTATTCGAGAGATTGGAGTAGAAACAGGAGGTTCAAATATTCAGTTTTCCGTTAACCCTCTCAATGGTGACGTTATTGTCATTGAAATGAACCCTCGTGTATCTCGTTCTTCTGCTTTAGCATCAAAAGCTACAGGTTTCCCTATCGCTAAATTTGCCGCTAAATTAGCCGTTGGTTACAGTTTAGATGAAATTTCTAACGATATTACTAAGAAAACTCCTGCTTCTTTTGAGCCAACCATCGACTATGTTGTCACTAAGATTCCTCGTTTTGCTTTTGAAAAATTCCCCGGCTCATCTTCCACTTTAACTACACAAATGAAATCTGTAGGGGAAGCTATGGCGATCGGGCGCACTTTTGCTGAATCTTTCCAAAAAGCCCTAAGATCTCTCGAAACTGGTCGTTTTGGCTTTGGCTGTGATAAACATGAATCTTTACCTACTTTATCGCAAATTAGCTCTCAATTACGCACTCCTACTCCTGAAAGAATTTTTAGTGTTTATCATGCTTTAAGATTAGGGATGACGGTAGAACAAATTTACGAATTAACTGCCATCGATCCTTGGTTTTTGGATAAAATGCAGGAAATTGTTGATATTGAGAAGTTTATGAGACGAACTTCTTTACAAAAAATTACTGCCCTTGAAATGCGTTTTATTAAACAACACGGTTTTAGCGATCGCCAAATTGCTTTTGCCACCAAAACAACGGAAGACGAAGTGAGAGATTTCCGTAAATCTTTGGGAATTTTGCCTATTTATAAATTAGTTGATACTTGCGCAGCAGAATTTGAAGCCTTTACTCCTTATTATTACTCCACCTATGAAGCAGGGGAAAATGAAAGTATCCCTACCGATAGACGCAAAGTCATGATTTTAGGAGGTGGCCCTAATCGTATCGGTCAAGGTATAGAATTTGATTATTGTTGTTGTCATGCTTCTTTCTCTCTTCAAGATGCTGGTTTTGAAACCATCATGGTTAACTCTAACCCTGAAACCGTTTCCACTGATTACGATACTAGCGATCGCCTTTATTTTGAACCGTTGACAAAAGAAGACGTATTAAACATCATCGAGGCGGAAAATCCTGAAGGAATAATTATTCAATTCGGCGGACAAACTCCCCTAAAATTAGCACTACCGTTGAAAAACTATCTTGCAGATCCTAATACTACCGTAACCACTAAAATTTGGGGTACTTCTCCTGATTCTATAGATACTGCTGAAGATCGAGAAAAATTCGAGGCGATTTTAGATGAATTAGAGATTAAACAACCACCCAATGGTATCGCACGGAGTTTTCAAGAATCGAAAATCATTTCTAACAAAATCGGTTATCCTGTGGTAGTTCGTCCTTCTTATGTACTTGGTGGTCGTGGTATGCGGATTGTTTATAATGATGCTGAGTTAGAACAATACATGAAATATGCTGTGGACATTGAGCCGGATCATCCTATTTTAATCGATAAATTCCTGCAAAATGCCATCGAGGTGGACGTTGATGCTATTTGTGATATGACAGGACAAGTCGTTATCGGTGGTATTATGGAACATATCGAAGAAGCAGGAGTACATTCGGGAGATTCTGCTTGTTCAATTCCTTATATTACTCTTTCTGAAACCACTGTCAACACTTTGCGTACATGGACAGAAAAACTGGCACAATCCTTAAAAGTAGTGGGTTTAATGAATATTCAATATGCTGTACAAGGAGACACTTGTTACATCTTAGAAGCTAACCCTCGAGCATCCCGTACTGTACCCTTTGTGTCGAAAGCCATAGGACGGCCTTTAGCAAAAATTGCTTCTTTAGTGATGTCGGGTAAAACTCTTGAGGAGTTGGGAGTAACAGAGGAAATTATCCCTAAACACGTTGCAGTTAAAGAGGCAGTGTTACCTTTTAATAAATTTGTAGGTACAGATACTTTACTTGGTCCTGAAATGCGGAGTACTGGGGAGGTTATGGGCATAGACAGGGATTTTGGTAAGGCATTCGCTAAAGCTGAAATAGGTGCTGGAGTAGCAATTCATACATCAGGTACAGTATTTATTTCGATGAATGACAGGGATAAAGAAGCCATTGTACCCGTAGCTAAAGACTTGGTGGACTTGGGCTTCAAGATAGTTGCGACAGGCGGTACTAAAAAGGTATTACTTGATCATGGAGTCAAAAACGTTGAATTAGTTTTAAAATTACACGAAGGTCGCCCTCATGTAGTTGATGCTATTAAAAATAAGCAAATTCAATTCATTATCAACACTCCTAATAGTGAGGAAGAAACCCAAATGGACGGGCGTAAAATTCGGCGATCAGCTTTAGACTATAAGTTACCTATAATTACCACCATCGCTGGCGCTAAAGCAACGGTGGAGGCAATTCGTTCTTTACAGTCAGAACCTTTACAGGTTAAGGCTTTACAGGATTATTTCTAAGGCTCTTTTGGTGGGGCGGTGCTGACTGCCCTACTGTTACAGTCGATCAATTTCCTCTTACCAAAATTTGATACTAATATTATTTTATTATTTACTTATCAGTCTCAGGTTGTCAATTTATGCACATTTTAAAAAGAAATTTTTAGAACTATTAATAAATACTTTATTCGAGATAAACATTGATTTAAAAAAGTCGCTTTAGCAGACTTCCGCTATTAGCTTTGTCAATTTATTGCAAAGCGGTTTATGATGTAATCCCATTAACTAATTGAAGGAATTTTGATGAGATTTTAGGGAGGTTCGATCGATGAAAGGGGTGCAGTTCGATCGAACTCTTGAAATTGAATGACAAAATAATTTGTGATCAATAAATTATAAACTTTTTAATCTTGGGATTCTACTAATCTACCCGTAACAAATTTATGTAAAATACTAGAAATTAATGTTTGATAAGGTATTCCTTCTTCGATCGCTTTTGTTTGAATTGCCTCTAAGTCAAGGGAAGATAATCTTAATGTAATTCGCTTGTCTTTTGCTAGATTTGCTTTTGCGTAACTTTGTATTTGCTGAAGACGTGTAACATTTCCTACCGACTCCCATTCGTCATTCTCAAAGGAGGCTAATAAGTCTTTTTCATCATTGTTTAATTTATTCATAAATCTTTATCTAAATATTGTTTTGTCGCTTTTCGAGAAGGAATAATTGTTTTAAAAAAAATTTCAGTTTCCGTTTCCACATAAGGAATTAGAAAGCAATAATTTTGTATTTTGACGATCATTAACCGTTGATTAGGATATTTTTCTTGATTAGGATGGATATAGTCGTCTAAAAGATTACCTTGATCGATACTCCCTAACACAGTTTCAAAGGAGATTCCCCTTTCTCTTATTAATTGTTTATTTTTATCCTGATTTCATCTAACAACTTTGATAGATTAATTTTACATTTTTTGTCTGTAGAATGTCAATGTTAAAATAGTCAGTTATTAGTAGATTATATATGACTACTTTTTAAGCTTGATCGATAATAAAATTCCATTAATTAATTGAAGTTTGATGAGATTTTATGATACCTGAGTTCGAGATTAAAAATCTTTTAAAATAAAGGCGATGGAGTAATAATTGTTCAAATTTTAGGTATAAAAAATAATTAAATAAAGGTAAATAATAGCAAAAAATAAATTGTTCATAAGTTTAAATTAATTCTTCTTACTATTTCCCCGTTTCCCTTTATCTCCTATCTCCCTATTATACTAAAATTTTATGATTCACTCAGGTTAATTAATGTCTAAAAATTTTAAAAATTGTGACATAAATATTATTTTGTAATCCTTTGTCAGTAAACCTAAATTATTTCATTTATCACAGGCGACTCGAAAGCCAATTAATTTACCTTTAAATTGTGGCAAAGTCCAAAGTCTAACTCCTGCACGACAATAATAAGCGGTATCGTCCCAAGATCCTCCTCGTATTACCCTAGGTAAATCTTTGTCTGGCGTTGCTGAATTAAAGTATGATTTTTAGATAAGGTGATGCCGAAGGCACGCTACGCGCACGTATCTTTATTACTCTCTTAAATTATCACAGAGGCGTGCTGTGTACCAGAGCCGACGAGCGATCGCTCGTAACTTG
>NZ_JBGSUU010000067.1:0-60938 GCF_041753295.1 Geminocystis sp. | reverse complement strand
CAAAGATGATTTTGCTTTCCTTTTTTAATTCCATTTTTGTGAATATGTTTAGACCCGCACTCTGGACATTGTATCATTTTTTTATTTTTGATAATTTGACCCCTTTATCTAAAAATCATACCTTAATTCAGCAACGCCCATTTGTCGTTTAGTTAATCCATCTCAAATTAGTAACGAATCGCAAATTATTAATAATAATAAAGTAAAGTCAAAAAGAGAACAATATTATTTTGTGTATATTAAAAGTTTAATTGAATTAAATAATTGGAGTCAAGTTAAAAATCTAGCGTATAATGCTATTTCAACTTTTCCTAAAGAAATGAATTTTAAAAGATGGTATGCTCTAGCTTTAAGTTATAACGGAGAGACAGATAAAGCAATTTCAGAATTAGAAAAGATAATTTTAAAAGATAGAAAAGAATGGTATTTATTTCAAGATTTGTCTCATCTTTATTGGCAAGAAAATCAAAAAGAAACTGCTCTTGGATACGCTTATAAAGGCTGTTTAGCGACTAAAGAGCATAATTTAAAAGTAACTTTATATCAAAATATTGCTAAAATGTGTTTAGAAATAAATCAGTTCGAATTAGCTATAAAGCATATTCAATTATCTAAGTTAACTAGGCAAAAAGAAGGATGGAAAATCAAACCTGAATTTGAACAATTAGAAAATAAAATTAAAGAAAAATGTCAAGAAAATAATATAACATTCATAGATTATTCTTTCGATGAATTAGCTAAAAATTGCTTACAAATTTGGCGACAAGAAAGTTATAAAGGTTTACAAAGAGATAAAGGTATTATTGAGTCAATACCTCCTGATAAATCTTTTGCTTGGATTCGTGCTGATAATGGAGATAAAATATTTTTTATGCAGAAAGAATTACCCCCATTTCTCAGAAAAGAAAATTTAAAAGTTAGCTTTATTTTAGAAGATAGTTGGGATCATAAAAAGAATCAATTATCTTCTAAAGCCATAGATATAAGAAAAGAATAATAATATTGTTTTTAATGATTAGATTAACTAAGTGACTTAACTACAGTAAAATTATTATTTTTGTTGACAAAATTAACAAACTTAGAGTTATCTAAACCAAAGAGAAATAAATCTTCTTTAGTACGAGTCATGGCAACATATAATTGACGAATATTCATTAAAGCACCTTGATTATTACTTACGCAATCGTCAAATTGTTCCAACCAAATAATTAACACTATTTTAAACTCTAACCCTAAAGAAGAGAGACAAGTTATTAATCTAACACCATCCTTACTATGACTATATTTAGATTTAGTTTTAGTATCTTTTGTTACCCAGTAAAAAGGAATATTTTGTTGATTTAATTGATTCATTATATTATCTAAACTACTCCCATTTTGTTGACGATATAAGATAGCAATATCTTTCGGCTGAATAGAATCATTATTAATCAATTTTTTAATAGTATTAATAATTAATTTTTCTTGATTTTCTAATATACTAGCTAGATATAATATTGGTTTATTTCCACTTCTTAAAGCTGATTCTGGTTTAATGGTTGGGAATGTAATTTCTTCTGTTTCTAATACTTCTTTATTTTCCTGTATTTTTTTTAAAATTGACCATGCACTGTTGATAATTTCTACCGTATTGCGATAATTTTTATCAAGATCAAATTTTTTGCTAATAGTGCGCCCTTGTGCTTTAATTCCTACTTCTTTCCAAGTAAAATCATTTCGTTTATAAAGAGTTTGACTACCATCAGCTACAATCATTAAATCACTATTTTCACTATCTTTTAAGGCTTTAACACAACATTTAAACCAACTCGGGACAAATGTATGAGCTTCATCGATTAAAATGGCATCCCATTTATTTTCTTGTTTATAATTATTTAAAGTATTTAATACTAATTTCGCAATATATTCATCTAAATTCCCAGAACATTTATTAGGAATTTTGTCAATTGTTCCAACCCATTGATGAAAATTATAGACTTCAATTTTTTGATACTGAGGATTATTTTTATCTTCGTGAAGAATAGATTTTAAATAGGAAGCCAGAGAAATATTAAAGCAAAGAATTAAAATTTTAGCCTGTGGATTTTTATTAATTAAAAGTCTAGCACGAGCAACTAAAAGTAATGTTTTTCCTGAACCAGCTACCCCAAAAAATATTCTATGGCCATCGCCAATAGTTTTAGCTAAACTTTCCTGTTTATAATCAAGAGTTATTAAAATTTTATCATCAGATAATAAAGGAAAATTAGGAGGTACATGATTAATTGTTGCTTTTTCTTCCTTAATAATAATTTCAGGATAAATTACCCCTCTAATGGTGTTAATTTGTTCATTAGTTAAAGGCGAAAAAGGAAATTTAACCGTAAACATTGATTGTAAACGATCAATTAATTTATCTGTTGAAAATTCATCTTTTTCCCAGTCGAATAATTCATTACGATAAGCTACTTGGGGAGTGGGTAAAACTGTTTTTAAATTGATATTTTCAGCTTGGTTGTCAGTAATATTAGACATAATTGCACCCCAGCCGATAGGAAAAGCTAGTCTTCCTTGATATTTGCCATTAATATTATTTAAAATTCTATATTTTTGTAATTGGTTTAATAATGAATTTAAATAATCTTTTCCTTGTCTTAATGGAGATTTTTGATTACTAATACTGTTACAATCTTCTTCTTCTTTTTCTATTTTAAATACATCTGTTGTAGCAGATATAATATTTTTAGAAAACCAACCCTTTACTTCTATTATTAATAAACCAAAATTAGGAGCTAAAATAATAAAATCAGGATGGAGACTATTTTCAGTCAGTCTTGGCTCATACCAAACATAAAAATCATCTGGTAATTTGTTTATTAATACTGAAAAAAGTCTTTTTTCTCCTTGACTAGCTTTTGATGGTATAGACTGAGGAATTATTACTGCCATAATAAATTAATTTTTTAAATATTTTTAATTTAACTCAAAAATCGATCCATCTCGTTTGTTGCTATTAGTTTTTCGGCTGGTTTCACTTAAAATAGAGGAGGCAAAACCTCCCCCAAGTTTACAAGATAATCAAACGGCAACCTGAAAAGGGTGGACATTCATCAATCTCACGGTAGAGAATATCAATCCATTCCTCTTTTGTTTGAGGAAAATCCTTGCACTTCACCAAGAAAACCCAGTATTGCTCGATATTCAAAGCCTCCCGCAGTAAACTACCTTCTTTACTTTTCATGGAAAAAACGAGATTTCGGGCATTTTTTTCCTTTTCTAATAAAGAAACGCCGACACGAATTGATTTACCCTCTTTATCCTCCAAGAGAATAACTGCATCAATACCGAGAATTTCCCATAGAGTTGCACTATCGGTTAAATCAGCTCTCATTTTAACAGCTAGATCGAACCGTTTAGGATAATGCTCTTTTGCCACAGTGAGTAAATGTTCTTCGTTTAAATCTTTTGCATTGTGATTTAAAACTTGAAGTTGAGAAGCGATGGCACGGAATCTTAAACGTAAACCTAACATGGAATTAACCTCTTTTTGTTTTAGACACTAGAATCCCCTGATTGGAGAATCTAGTTTGACAAAAGTAGTAAGATTAAAACACAGTTAGGTTTAACATTTGATTTATTAATTACAAAAAAATTGCTGTCTTCATAATATAACAAACAGAAAATTATTTTGACAACCCCTTAATTTTATAACTACGAACTCAGAGCGTAGAAGTCAGAACTAAAAGGCTTATTTTATAAAGGTTTTACTTCAATTATCTGTAGATTATCTCTTAGAATAAAACCTTAACAATCTTTAAAATTACATAATTAGTTCTGATCATAATGGTTTTCGTGCAAGAATGATAATACCCTTTGATGATTGTTATTGATCAAGTTATTAACAGACATTACCACAAAACTTATGAATCATTTTAGTCAAGAATTTTCACTGTTATTAAGGGCGTGTTACCCTCTTATTTATATTCCAACTCAAGAAGAAGAAAGAGTAGAAAAGGCCATCGCCACTATAGGAAAAAATATCAATAATCGTAATATTTATATATGGGATTTTGTTGACGGTTACAAAGATAATCCTAATAATGATAATTTCGCTAAACGTAACCCTTTACAAGCCTTAGAATTTATTGAAAAATTATCCTCTAATATCTCTGGAATTTTTATTTTGCGTGATTTTCAAAGATTTTTAGAAGATATTTCTGTATCTCGAAAATTGCGTAATTTAGCCCGTATTTTAAAAGCACAACCCAAAAATATTGTTATTGTTGCACCTGAAGTTAACATCCCCACAGAATTAAAAGAAGTTTTTACTATTGTTGAATTTGCTTTACCCCAAGCTGATGAAATTAAAACGGAAATTCAACGGTTAATCTCTTCTACAGGGCAAACTCTTAATGAGCAATTTTTAGGAGAATTAATCCGCTCGGCTCAAGGATTATCCCTAGAACGCATTAGAAGGGTGCTTACACGGGCGATCGCCAAAAATGGCAAATTAGAAGAAGAAGATGTCGAACTGATATTAGAAGAGAAGAAACAGTCCATACGGCAAACACAAATATTAGACTACTATCCAGCCAAAGAACAAATTACTGATATAGGCGGTTTAGACAACTTGAAAGAGTGGTTATTAAGACGGGGAGGGGCTTTCAGTGAATCGGCTAGGGCTTATGGTTTACCCTATCCGAGAGGATTACTATTAGTAGGTATTCAAGGCACGGGAAAATCTTTAACGGCAAAAGCCATCGCCCATCATTGGCATTTACCCTTACTCAGATTAGACGTAGGGCGATTATTTGGTGGTTTAGTGGGAGAATCAGAATCACGCACCCGTCAAATGATAACTTTAGCGGAGGCTTTGTCTCCTTGTATTTTATGGATTGACGAAATTGATAAAGGTTTTGGCGGCGTTGATGGTAAAGGGGATTCTGGCACATCTAGCCGAGTTTTTGGTACATTTATCACCTGGTTGGCAGAAAAGCAAAGCCCTGTTTTTGTAGTAGCAACCGCTAATAATATTCAAAATTTACCTGCCGAAGTATTGAGAAAAGGAAGATTTGACGAAATATTTTTTGTGGGATTACCAAATCAAGAGGAAAGAGAAGCTATTTTTAACGTACATTTAACCAGATTACGCCCTCATAACCTTAAAATTTATGAGATAAAACGATTAGCTTACGAAACACCAGAATTTTCAGGAGCGGAAATTGAGCAAACTATCATCGAAGCCATGCACTTAGGTTTTAGTCAGAATCGAGACTTTACTAGCGAAGATATATTAAGTGCGGCTAGTCAGATTATACCCTTAGCTCGTACTGCCAAAGAACAAATTGAATTTCTCCAAAATTGGGCAATTTCAGGAAAAGCGCGTTTAGCTTCTCGTAACTTCCTTAATTCCATTTAAAAAAAGTTATTAGGTATTAGGAAATAAGAATATTCGCTAAAACCTAAAAACCACAGTCTTTTAACTCAAAGATAATATTTTGATTTAAAGTACACCAAAATTAGATAAACCTAAGATTACTCCAGCACCTAATATATGGCCAAAACTGGTAGTCGCTAATACAGCAGGTAATCCAAAACCGCCAAAAAATGAAGGACTAGGTAATTGAGGATCAGAATTAGGTTGTTGAATACTCAATTTACCAATGATGATGGCTATAATATTACAAACAATCATCGTAATTGCGACATTAAAATTCCATTCGATAGTGGTAGGCATAGCAGTGGCTAATAAAGAGGTAAAATGTAACATTAATTTTCTCCCATGATGATTAATGATGTTTTCAAAGTCTTAATTCTAATTCGTCAAGGGGAAAAAACAACGATTTTGTTGCAATACTTTGCAATTTAGTAAATTATTGTAAAGCTATCCATTTTCAGAAGAAAAAATCTTCCATAATAAACAGGATGAAAAAAGGTTTAATTGTTATTTGTGGTGCAACGGCAAGTGGTAAGTCTTCTTTAGGGTTAAAGTTAGCCCAACGTTTAAATACAATCATTATTAGTGGTGATTCTCGTCAAGTTTATCAAGAGTTTGACATTGGCACAGCTAAACCAAGTTTACAAGAACAAACTTTAGTACCTCATTATTTGATAGATATTTGTCACCCCACAGAAACTTTAACCTTAGCGGATTATCAAGAAAAAGCCCAAACTATTATTAATTCTTTCCCCTCAATTCCTTTATTAGTAGGCGGTACAGGTTTATATCTTGACTCGATTACCAAAGGGTTAAAAATTCCTAAAGTTTCTCCTCAACCTGAATTGCGACGACAGTTAGAGTATTATAGTCAACAAGAAAGATATAGTTTTTTACAACAAATTGATGGTAAATCCTGCGAAAAAATCCATCATAACGATGAATTCCGAACTATTAGGGCTTTAGAAGTTTATTATGTCACAGGGAAGCCTATTTCTGAACAACAAGGAGAAAATCCTCCCTCATATCCAATTTTACACATTGGTTTACATTGTGACAAAGACACTATTTATCAACGTATCGAACAACGTACACAAATAATGCTCAAAATGGGTTTAGTAGAAGAAACAGAGAATTTAATCAATAAATATGGTGCAGATTTACCCTTATTAAATACCCTTGGATACGCCGAAATTAAACAATATATAACAGGAGAAATTCCCCTAACTCAAGCAGAAGAATTAATCGTTATTCATACCCGTCAATTTGCCAAAAGACAACGGACTTGGTTTAATGGAAATAAAAATATTATGTGGTTTAATGCTAATTCTCCTGATTTATTAGAACAAGTATGGAATGTCGTAAAAAATCAATTTACTTTAGTTCAAGATAAAGTAATAAATTGATAATAAACTTATTTTCATCACTGATACTTTTTCATTCTTTTCCTAATAGACCTCTTGCAAAATAAAAAGTAAAATCTATTTTAGGATGGAAAACGTTAATTTCTTAACTAATTACTAATTACTCATTACTAATTACTAATTACTCATTACTAATTACTAATTACTAATTACTAATTACTAATTACTCATTACTCATTACTCCACTTCTGCAAGAAGTCTAATCATCTACTATGCCTAATTCTCTTTTTAAAAGATTGATAGATTTTTTGGAAACATAATTTTTGCTACAAATAATTTCAGGTGGTCGTATTAAATTTTCTTTTAACTGTTGTAAGGTTTTTTTTACTGTTAAATAACTATTAGGATCACAAAGAATAGTATAAGCACTAACGACTAAATTTGTTAATTTTTGTTGATCATTAGTTTGAGCCGTTAGAATACTAATATCATTGCCTCGCAAACTATGGGCTAATATTTCTGCTACTCTCAAAATACCACTACTTACACTGACGATACCGATAAAAGAATCTTTGGGCAATTTTTTGATTATTTGTAATTCTTCCTTATAATCATAAATATCAAGGGGAATAACTCTGATGGATTGAAGAGAAACAACATCTAAAACTTGATGAATAAAATAACGACTGGTTACTACCGTTGCGGATTTTGTACTACTTAAGGCGAAACTTAATTCCTCTATGGGTACTAATTGTATTGGAATTAATAAAGTTTGCTCCAATTCTAACACCATAAGTTGCCCCGCCCCTAAATCTGCCATCGGTACTGTGACTAAAACCAAAGCATTACAACGTAATCTCAAATCTATTTCTGCTAAAAATAAATGTTTGATCTGCTCTAAATTACAACCTTGTAATAATAACTCATCTAAACTGTGATTAATAATTTTTTCGGCGCTAGGATATGCTTTCAAAAAAGACGATGGTGATTTAATTACTACTTCATTACCTTGATGTTTAACGTATATTCCAGAACCTGCTAAAGATTCTACTAACCCTTTTTTTTCCAATTGTCGATAAGCCTTACTAATAGTATTGCGATGTAATCCCGTTATTAATGCTAGTTGTCTTGTACTTGGCAAACGATGTCCGGGTAAATATTGACCTGATGCGATCGCAAACTGAATTTGATCAATTAACTGTTGAGAAGGAGAAATATCACCTTCACTTTGAATATTAAAGTTAAACATAATCTGAGTAAACTATAAAATTTTCGGTGGTGTAAAGGTGTTAAGGGTAAGGATAAAGGAATTAAACCTGCTCTCATGGGATATTATTACATCTAACGGAGGAAACATCAGATAAACAATTAAACTCTACTTTTTCTTATTTTAATTACCTGAATTTATAATTGACAAACCGTTGAAAAATGAGATATGATCATAGATTGTCACTGGTAATATATACTAGAGGCAAATTATATTTATATATACAGAAATGGTGTAAAAAAAACCATAGCTTATGCCAACTATTCAACAACTAATTCGTAGCGAACGCACGTTAATCAAGAAAAAAACCAAATCACCAGCGCTTAAAGAATGCCCTCAGCGTCGTGGTGTTTGTACAAGAGTTTATACCACAACTCCTAAAAAACCTAACTCAGCTTTAAGAAAAGTAGCAAGGGTACGTTTAACTTCAGGATTTGAAGTTACAGCATATATTCCAGGTATTGGACATAACTTACAAGAACACTCAGTAGTATTAATCAGAGGCGGAAGAGTCAAAGATTTACCCGGAGTCAGATACCACATCGTAAGAGGTACACTTGACGCTACAGGAGTTAAAGACAGAAAACAATCAAGATCCAAATACGGAGCAAAACGTCCTAAAGCCTAGGATTAATTACTCTATATCAAAAAAAACAAATTAAATTAAGGGTATAAATAAATGTCTCGTAGAAGCAAAGCTAAAGTGGTAGAATTACCACCAGATCCAGTTTATAACAGTCGTTTGGTTAGTATGACTATAAGAAGAATCATGAAAGATGGTAAAAAATCTCTCGCTTCTCGTATCTTATACGATGCCTTAAGTATTATTGCTGAAAGAACTGGTGCTGAACCCATGGAAACCTTTGAAAAAGCCATCAAAAATCTAACTCCTCTAGTAGAAGTCAAAGCTAGAAGAGTTGGTGGTGCGACTTATCAAGTACCCATGGAAGTTCGTACCTCTCGTGGTAGTAGTCTTGCATTGCGTTGGTTGACCCAATTTTCTCGTAAAAGAAGCGGTAAAACGATGGCTATTAAATTAGCTAACGAGATTATGGATGCAGCTAACGAAACTGGTGGTGCAATCAAAAAAAGAGAAGAAACCCACAAAATGGCCGAAGCTAACAAGGCTTTTGCTCATTATCGCTACTAAGCTCAAATCTATCTAAATCTATCTAAAAAAAAGAACCGAATATTAACAAATTTGTTATTTATAGTTCATATAGTTACGGACATTTGAAAAATCGATAATCACTATTTTGATCAGTTTTATCTTTGTCCTTTCAGATAGTATTTCAAAATTATCTTAACCAATTCTACTTTTTTATAATTTACCTTTTTAAAAGTGGTAAGTTATGTAAAGAACCATGTAGAATAGTAAACGGTGTCAATTTTTAGCAGAAATCACTTTGAAAGTATTGCTGTAAGTAAAAGGAGGTAACTGTGGCTCGTATAATTCCCCTAGAAAAAATCCGTAATATAGGTATTGCGGCTCATATAGATGCGGGTAAAACTACAACAACAGAAAGAATACTTTTTTACTCTGGTATTGTCCATAAAATCGGGGAAGTCCATGATGGAAATGCAGTCACAGACTGGATGGAGCAGGAAAGAGAGCGAGGAATCACCATCACTGCTGCCGCTATCAGTACTGATTGGCGAGGTCATCATATTAATATTATTGATACCCCGGGTCACGTTGACTTTACCATTGAAGTAGAAAGATCTATGCGTGTACTCGATGGAGTTATCGCTGTATTTTGTTCTGTGGGTGGTGTTCAGCCTCAGTCAGAAACCGTTTGGCGACAAGCTGATCGTTATCATGTACCTCGTATCGCTTTTGTCAATAAAATGGATCGTACTGGAGCAAATTTCTTCAAGGTATATAACCAAATAAAAGAGCGTCTTCGAGCTCCTGCGGTGGTGGTTCAAATCCCCATCGGTAGTGAAGAAAAATTCCAAGGCATCGTGGATATAATCACCATGAAAGCTCATATTTATTTAGATGATTTAGGAGAAAAAGTCCAAATTACCGATATTCCTAAAGATATTTTAGAACTAGCTCAAGAATATCGAAACTATCTTGTAGAAGCGGTAGCGGAATCCGACGAATATCTATTAGAGAAATATTTGGCCGAAGAAGAAATTACTCAATCAGAAATTAACTTAGCCCTGCGTCATGGCACTTTAAAAGGCACTTTAATTCCAGTCTTGTGCGGTTCTGCTTTTAAAAATAAAGGGATACAACTTTTACTAGATGCGGTAGTAGATTATTTACCCTCCCCCACAGAAGTACCTGCTATTAAAGGTATTTTACCGTCAGGGGAAGAAGCCATTAGGCATTCATCAGATGAAGAGCCTTTCTCGGCTTTAGCCTTCAAGATTGCATCTGATCCCTATGGTCGTTTAACATTCATTAGAGTTTATTCTGGGGTGTTAAGTAAAGGTAGTTATGCTTATAATGCCACCAAAGATAAAAAAGAACGAATCTCTCGTTTAATCATCCTTAAAGCAAACGATCGCATTGAAGTGGATCATTTACGAGCAGGAGATTTAGGGGCAATTATTGGTTTAAAATTAACCACCACCGGGGATACTTTATGTGATGACCAAAATCCGATTATTTTAGAGTCATTATATGTACCTGAACCTGTTATTTCCGTAGCGGTAGAACCAAAAACTACCCAAGATATGGATAAGTTATCCAAAGCCTTACAATCTCTTTCCGATGAAGATCCTACCTTTAAGGTAAGTATTGATCCCGAAACGAATCAAACGGTGATCGCAGGAATGGGAGAATTACACCTAGAAATTTTAGTAGATAGAATGTTACGAGAATTTAAAGTGGAAGCCCATGTCGGACAACCTCAAGTATCTTATCGTGAAACTATCCGTAAATCTGTAACTGCTGAAGGTAAATTTATTCGTCAAAGTGGTGGGAAAGGTCAATATGGTCATGTAGTGATTGAAGTTGAACCTCAAGAAGAAGGAAAAGGCTTTGAATTTATCTCTAAAATTGTTGGTGGTACTATTCCTAAAGAATATATCCCTTCCATTGGTCAAGGCATAAAAGAAGCCTGTGAATCTGGTATAATTGCAGGTTATCCTGTGATTGACCTTAAAGTTAGTTTAGTTGACGGCTCATTCCATGATGTGGACTCATCAGAAATGGCTTTTAAGATCGCTGGTTCTATGGCAATTCGGGATGGTGTTGAAAAAGCAGCACCTGTGTTGTTAGAACCGATGATGAAGGTTGAAGTGGAAGTCCCAGAAAATTTCTTAGGAGATGTAATGGGAGATCTCAACTCTCGTCGTGGCACTATTGAAGGCATGAACTCAGAATATGGTTTAGCTAAAGTTACAGCCAAAGTTCCTTTGGGGGCGATGTTCGGATATGCGACTGATATTCGCTCTAAGACCCAAGGACGTGGTATATTTACCATGGAGTTTAGCAATTATGCTGAAGTTCCTAGCAATGTGGCAAATACCATTATTGCTAAAAATAGAGGTTATCTATAGCAGAAGGCAAAAGACAACCCCTTAATCCCCTTGAAAGGGGAAAGACAAAAAAGCTGATGTCTTCTACAATGTATTCTGTAATATTAATTTAATTCATTAAATAAAGGAAAAAACACAAAAATGGCTCGGGAAAAATTTGAAAGAAATAAACCCCACGTTAATATTGGTACGATCGGTCACGTTGACCACGGTAAAACTACTCTTACCGCCGCAATTACCTTAACTTTATCTGCTTTAGGTCAAGCAAAAGCTCGTAAATACGATGAAATTGATGCAGCACCTGAAGAAAAAGCTCGTGGTATTACCATCAACACCGCTCACGTTGAATATGAGTCCCCTGATCGTCACTACGCTCACGTTGACTGCCCTGGTCACGCTGACTATGTAAAAAACATGATCACTGGTGCAGCTCAAATGGACGGCGGTATTTTAGTAGTATCTGCTGCTGATGGTCCTATGCCTCAAACCCGTGAACACATCCTCTTAGCTAGACAAGTTGGTGTACCCAGCTTAGTTGTATTCTTAAACAAAGAAGATCAAGTGGATGACGCTGAATTATTAGAACTCGTTGAGTTAGAAGTTCGTGAGTTATTAACTGAGTATGGCTTCCCAGGGGATGATATTCCTATCGTTGCTGGTTCTGCTTTAAAAGCGGTTGAGCAAATGACTGCTAATCCTAAAACCCAAAAAGGTGAAAACGAGTGGACTGATAAAATTCACGCCCTCATGGATGCTGTAGATAGCTATATTCCTACTCCTGCTCGTGACATTGACAAGCCTTTCTTAATGGCTGTAGAAGATGTTTTCTCTATTACTGGTCGTGGTACTGTTGCTACTGGTCGTATTGAACGTGGAAAAGTTAGAATCCAAGAAACTGTTGAGTTAGTTGGTATTCGTGATACCCGTAGCACTACCGTTACTGGTGTTGAAATGTTCCAAAAAACCTTAGAAGAAGGTATGGCGGGAGACAACGTTGGTGTACTTCTTCGTGGTGTTCAAAAAGAAGATATTGAACGTGGTATGGTATTAGCCAAACCCGGTTCTATTACTCCTCACACCAAATTTGAAGCTGAAGTTTACGTTCTCAAAAAAGAAGAAGGTGGTCGTCATACTCCTTTCTTCCCCGGCTATCGTCCTCAGTTTTATGTTCGTACAACCGACGTAACTGGAACTATCAGTGACTTTACCGCCGATGATGGTAGTGCTGCTGAAATGGTTATGCCGGGCGATCGCATTCAAATGACCGTTGAATTAATCAACCCCATTGCCATTGAGCAAGGTATGCGTTTTGCTATTCGTGAAGGTGGTCGTACCATTGGTGCGGGTGCTGTAGCTAAAATATTAAAATAGATTGATCCCCCCTAACCCCCCTTAGTAAGGGGGGAAGCCGAAGGCGGGGGGATCACTTAATTCTCAATTTATTTGTACCTTGAAAATATACATACATAGAAAATTTTAATCATGGCAACATTACAACAACAAAAAATTCGTATTCGTCTTAAAGCATTTGATCGTCGTTTACTAGATACTTCTTGTACTAAAATTGTAGAAACTGCTAACCGTACTAACGCTACACCAGTTGGTCCTATTCCTCTCCCCACTAAGCGGAAAATCTACTGTGTATTGAGATCTCCTCACGTTGATAAAGACTCCAGAGAACATTTTGAAACCCGCACTCATCGCCGTGTGATTGATATTTATCAACCTTCCTCTAAAACTATTGATGCTTTGATGAAATTAGATTTACCTGCTGGGGTAGATATTGAAGTTAAGCTGTAAGTATTGTTATTAAAATAACGAACTGTCAATTGTTTGTGGGTTACCCCTGATACCTCAACCCTAAATGCTATAATAGTAAATTGTGTCAATTTAGATAAAACTATGCCTAAATTAAAAACTAAAAAGTCTGCGGCTAAGCGTTTTCGTATAACTGGAAGTGGTAAAAAAATTCTCCGCCGTAAAGCGAACAAAAATCATTTATTAGAACATAAAACTACAAAACAAAAACGTCGTCTAAGTAATCTTGTTTTAGTGGACGAAACTAACGAGAAAGAAGTTCGTTTAATGTTACCTTATGCCAAATAAATTTTCACTATCTAAAAATATTTAATTGTAAAAAAAATGACTAGAGTAAAAAGAGGTAACGTCGCCCGTAAAAGACGTAATAAAATTTTAAAGTTAGCTAAAGGCTTTCGTGGTTCACATTCTAAGCTGTTTCGTACTGCTAATCAACAGGTAATGAAAGCTCTCCGTAATGCTTACCGCGATCGCCGTAAGAAAAAAAGAGATTTTCGTCGTTTATGGATTACTCGTATTAATGCAGCAGCAAGAATTCATGGTGTTAGCTATAGTCAATTAATCAATAAATTAGATCATGCTAATATTACTTTAAATCGTAAAATTTTAGCTCAATTAGCAATTCAAGACGCTGAAGCGTTTCAAAAAATAGTTGAATTAGCGATTAAATAAAGATCTTTCCTAACCTCCCTTAATAAGGGGGGATTTTTTTTGATTATGGTAAAGGAAATTGGAGGATTATTTGATCAATTTCTTCCATGATTTTCATGGTTTCATTGAGGGAGATAATTACTTTTTGATAATGCTTAATATCAGATTCAGATAAAGTTAAATTAGCTTTTTTTCTATCTTTTAACCATTTATCTAATACTTGATAACCGCCTATTTTAAACTCCCATAATTCTCGATTGATACCAGTAAAATAACAGTCTTTATCAATGATGATCCGCTTTTCTATTTCATCATATTTAATTTGTTTTATCTCATTTTTATCATTGCCTTGATAATGAAAAATTCCCTTTTCTTCTTGATCAAAAATTGGCAAATCTTCAGAAGCCAAAAAGTTTGATTGAGTGAGTTTTATATCTGGTAATTGTTTTAGTAAATGTAAGTTAACTAATATTTCTCCTTTGTTTGCTAATTGATTAAATAATTCTTGGTTACTGGTAAGAGGAATACGAGGAAAATCTATCTTTAAAAATTGAGCATATCTTTGACGATAATTAGGGGAATGTAAAACGCTATAAATATAATAAAAAATCTTTTCAGGTGTTGGTATATAACCTAATTTTTCCGTGATAGCTGTAATAAATTTAGGGGAAAAGTTAGCTTGTTTATCTTCTTTTTGTGTGAAAATTTGCTCATTATTATCATCAGGATAAATATAAAGAGGAAAGACTTGATTTGCTTCTCTACTTGTTGCCGAAATAACGCAATCATTAGCTGGTTTATTTGTTACTAAACAATGATAATAACCTACAGTTGCTTTTTGTCTTGAAGCTAATAAACATAAATTATCTTTACCCATAACATGATTAATTAATTCACGTCTAGGACGATCCATTATCATGGAATTATAATAACATGAACGCCAATCAAAAGGGCGATATAAACAATCAATTAATTTATCTTCCCATTGTGAATCATTTTTAATATTTTGACGAACTTTATTTATTTTCCAGCTAGAACTCTCTTTTAAATTATACTTAGTTAAAAAGTCATCATCAGAAATATTTTTATCTCTCATTTCGTCAATGCGATTATATAAATTTTCTCTATCAAAATCAATGGCAAAATGATCTCTATGGGTTTGAAAACCTAAGACATTAATAGGCATAATATCGGTAATTTTATAACCTTGATTATATTCTTCTAATAAGAAAGTATCTTGAGGAGTAAAAAGATAAAAAGGCGATTGAGGGTTAACGGTTTCCCACTTAATTTCATAAATATTTAACTCTTTTAATTGTTGATATTTGCTTTCACGACTTCCCCACAAATCATAATAAAAAATACCATTTTTCACTTGATAGTTTTCAGCCTTAAAAAATACCTTTTCTTCAGGAATATCTTTCACGGCGATAATAATAGATACTCCTTGCTGAATATCAAAAACATTTTTATCAGCACTACCATCGGGAGAAACTTCTTTTTTCTTAGCATTACCAAGAAAGTAAAATACATTTTTCCATTATGGGCGATAACAACCCTAAGTTTTTAATTACCGTCTAAAGTATCTCGATGAGGAAGAAAACTATAAATATTCTTGAAAATAAGTTAAGCAGATTTATGACGAGAGTAGATGATATTCGTTTGTTGGTTATTTTTTTCTGTAGAATTAAGATTAGGGTTCATTTTAAAATTATTAGTTATTGACTATTTTTTTTGTGATTCAAAATTATCCCCAAAATAACGGACAGCTTTATCATTATAAATAAACATGGATTTAATTATTCTTTTTCTCTTGCTCAGTTTCATAAGTTACATGGTAATTAAACGAAATGTAAGCAAAATTACCACAACTCCTACTTGGTTATTGTGGTTGTCTTTAATGATTCCACCGTTAATTTGGGCAGGATGGTATTTGATAAATCCTAGTCAAAATTCCATGCCACCAATTTTAATTTTTATTCCTTTACTTTTATCTCCCATCATTTATGTTTGGTTAATTGAAATAGGGAAAATACCTCAAAAAGAATCTAATCATCAATCTACCATCTCCCTTGAAAAGTCAGAAAAAAAACCCATTGAAGAGGAATTAACCCTCCAGAAACTACCTCTTAGTATTAACCCACAGGAAGAAAAAGCCTTACGAGATTGTTTTCCTTGGGGTATTTATTATCTACAGAAAATTGATTATTTACCCCAAGCTATTTTATGTATGGGTAAATTGATGAGTGCGCCAGAAAAAGCCTATCCTACGGTGAAGAGTAACTTAGAAAAAGTATTTCAAGATCGCTTTTTAATTATCTTTCAAGAAACTTTACAAGGACAACCTTTTTTTGCTTTAGTACCTAATCCTTATTCTCCCACAGCACAACAAAAATTACCTCAAGAAAAATTAACTCGTCCTGATATTGCTTTAATCTTATTATTATTTACCTTTATCACTACAACTATTGTCGGCGCACAACTTAGCGGAGTGGAAGTATCAGAATTAGAAACGAATCCTCTTTTAATTCTTCAAGGATTACCCTATAGTTTATCTTTAATTCTCATTTTAGGTATCCATGAATTAAGTCATTATCTTTTCGCTGTTTATTATCAAATTCGGACAACTTTACCCTACTTTATTCCTATTCCTTTCTTTTTAGGAACTTTTGGCGCTTTTATTTCCATTAAATCTCCCATGCCGAATCGTAAAGCTGTTTTTGATGTGGCGATCGCAGGGCCTTTAGGGGGCTTTTTAGTAACTATACCAGTATTAATTTGGGGTTTAGCCTATTCTCAGATAGTTAATATGCCAGAACAGATAAATATGTTAAACTTTGAAGCATTAGATCCTCGTTTTTCTTTCCTATTTGCAATTATCAGTAAATTTGTATTAGGAAGTAAATTAATAGCAGATAAAGCCATTGCCTTACATCCTGCTGCCGTTGCAGGTTATATCGGTTTGATTATTACAGCTTTAAATTTAATGCCCGTAGGACAATTAGATGGCGGACATATTGTTCATGCTATGTTTGGACAAAAAAAAGCCCTAATAATTGGACAAATAACTCGCATTCTAGTAATTATGTTAGCTTTAATACGGGGAGAATTTTTGTTATGGGCAATAATCCTCATCTTCATGCCAGTAACAGATCAACCCGCTTTAAATGATGTCACAGAATTAGATAATAAGCGAGATTTTCTTGGTTTATTAGCTTTATTATTATTAATTATGATTTTATTACCTTTACCGTCAACGGTGCAAAGTTGGTTAAATATCTAACTGAGATCTTGCATCAGATCAAAAATACTTAATAAGCAAAAGTCAAAAAATCAATTTTAGTATAGTTTGAGTCAATTTTAATCCCTTTGTCCTTTGCCCCTTGCCCTTTGCCCTAGCATCACCAGTTAATTTTTAACGAGGTGCAAAATCTGAGTTAAATGTCAACAAAAAAGAAACCTTTATGACTTATCCTTTGTCTGTTATTTTTTATAGTTATTTTATCAGAGGGAATGATGACAGAAATTCGTAGTACATTAATTAAATTAGTGATTATCTTTTTTCTAACAGTAACTTTTACCATTAGCATAAGTCAGTTTACTAAAACTCAAGCCGTTAATAGTCAAGAAATTCGGGGAGTTTGGTTGACGAATATTGATAGTGATGTTTTATTTACCGCCTCAGACACGAAAAAAGCCATCGCCACCTTAGATAAATTAAATTTTAATAGTCTTTATCCCACCGTGTGGAATTGGGGTCACACATTATATCCCAGTCAAGTGGCAGAAAATGCGACAGGTATAAAAATTGATCCTACAGAAGGCTTAAAAAATCGGGATGTTTTACAAGAAATTATAAGCGAAAGTCATAAAAAAAAGATGGCGGTGATACCTTGGTTTGAATTTGGCTTTATGGCGCCAGCAGATTCATCCTTAGCGAAAAAACATCCCCAATGGTTAACCCAAAGACAAGATGGTAGTAAAATTTGGTTAGAAGGAAATGTTCATGAAAGAGTATGGTTAAATCCCTTAAATCCTCAAGTACAATCTTTTATTACGGATTTAATTTTAGAAATTGTGACGAAATATGACATTGATGGCATTCAAGTTGATGATCATTTTGGCTATCCATCGGAGTTAGGTTATGATCCTTATACTGTAGCTTTATATCGAAAAGAGCATGATGGTAAATTACCGCCTTTAGACTCAAAAAATCCTGAATGGATACAATGGCGTTCAGATAAAATTACAGCTTATATGGAGACATTATTTAGATTAATAAAAGATGTCAAAAAAAATGTGATAATTTCTGTTTCTCCTAACCCCCAAGAGTTTTCTAAAAATGAATTTTTAATGGATTGGGCAACATGGGAAAGAAAGGGTTTAATTGAAGAGTTAATTGTCCAAATTTATCGTAATAATATGGAGTCTTTTAACCGGGAATTAGCTCAAAAAGATTTACAATTAGCTAAAGATCATATCCCTTCTGCTATCGGTATTTTATCAGGTTTAAAGGGTAAAAAAATAGATCTTAACTTAATTAATGATCAAGTAAGATCTACTAGAGATAAAGGTTTTTCTGGATTTAGCTTTTTCTTTTATGAAAGTTTATGGAATTTTGGTCCTGAAACTGTGGATAAAAGACAGAATTATTTTAGGGATATTTTTGCTCAAAAAGTAAATAGATCAACTATTAATAATTAGTACTTAATTTATTGAGGTTGAGCTTGATTTGTGGTAGGTAGAATACCTAAAGTTACGGGAATTTTTAAGGATTGTTTTTCTCGTTGTAAATTTAAAGTTAAATCTGAACCAACTTGACTAGATTCTACCTTTTTTTGTATCTGTGAAGGATCTGCCATTTTTTCTCCTTCAATACTTTGAATAATATCTCCAGATTTTAACCCAGCTTGAGCAGCAGGAGAATTAGGTACTACTTTAACAATTAAAACTCCTTCTTCATTGGTTAAATTAAAACCCTCATTTTGATTAAGTTGTTGCTTGGTTTGTTCATTTAAAGTTACCATGGCAATTCCTAAGTAAGGATGATCTACTTTTCCTTGGGTAATGAGTTTTTCGGCAATTTCTGACGCACGATTTATGGGGATAGCAAAACCTAAACCTTGAGCATTTTTGATAATAGCTGTATTAATAGCGATTACTTCTCCATTGACGTTTAAAAGTGGCCCTCCAGAATTACCCGGATTAATAGCTGCATCGGTTTGAATAAAGTCTAATCTTTTATCTCCCACTCCAATTTGAGAACTTGATCTTCCTGTAGCACTAATAATTCCAGTGGTTACAGTATTATCTAAACCTAAAGGATTTCCGATGGCGATCGCCCATTCACCAATAACAAGGTTATCAGAATTACCTAATTGAGCAACGGGTAAATTTTCACCTTTAACTTGAATAACAGCTAAATCCGTAAGAGAATCAACACCTAAAACTTTACCGTCTAAAACTCTTCCATCTTTAAGGTTAACAGTTACTTGTGTAGCACCTTCAACAACGTGAGCATTGGTCAAAATTTTACCATCATCACTAATAATAAAACCAGAACCTGTGCCTTGTTGAATTTCTTCTTGAGGAGTTTGGGGTATTTGATTACCAAAAAATTGACGGAAAAAAGGATCATTAAATGCTGGTGAATTTTGGTTCGTTACCGTACGTTGAGCATTGATTCTTACTACCGCAGGGCCAACTTCTCGAACTACTTTAGAAATAAAATTACTATTACCATCCTCCGCTAATGTCGATAACTTCCCACTAGCTAAACTTTCTCTTTCTTGAAGAGTGGTATTTTCAGTATTACGAGCAAATAATTGAGGAGTATTGACTAAATAATTAACACCGACACCGATACTTGCACCTAATAAAAGTAATGAAGTGCAAGTGGTGGCTTTTTTAAGATAATCACGGATAGATGAGTTATTTTTCATGATATAGACTCCATTTTTGAGTTTTTTTAAGAATGAAATTAAAATAAAAATATTGCTTTGAATAATTATAAATCTAAATAAAATATTGAGAAAAAGTCAGCTTAAAATGCGAAGGAGCAAAAGAGGAAAACCTTTCTTTAAGCTGACATCTAATAATATAAACTACTGATTTGACTTTTCTGTGACGTTAAGATGAAGACTTGATGAACAATTTATCGCCTTTGCTGCTTCAGATATGGCGATCGCCGTGTGAGTCCAATGAGTACCTCCTTGACAGAAAACAATATAAGGTTCTCGTAAAGGACCATCAGCAGAAAATTCAGAAGTACTACCATCAATAAAAGTACCTCCAGCCATAACTAAATCACTTTCATAACCCGGCATTGGTGCAGGAATAGGATCAAGATATGAACCTACGGGAGAATTACGTTGAATAGCACGGCAAAAAGCCACTAATTTATCAGGATTACCTAGTTTTATTCCTTGAATAATATCTCTACGAGGTATAAAAGGTAACGGATTTACTTCATAACCCAATTCAGAAAAAACATAAGCAATAAGATGACTTCCTTTCATGGCTTCTGCTACCATTTGCGGAGCTAAAAATAACCCTTGATATAAAAGACGATTTTGATCAAAAGTTGCCCCCCCACTACTACCAATACCCGGAGATGTCAGACGACAACAGGCTTTTTCGACTAAATCTTCTTTTCCAGCTACATAACCTCCTGCCGTAACAATTGTACCTCCCGGATTTTTGATTAATGATCCTGCCATTAAATCCACTCCTACCGCCGTTGGTTCAAGGTTTTCGATAAACTCACCATAACAATTATCCACAAAACAAATAGTATTAGGATTTTGTTGTTTAACTACCTTGACAATTTGCTTAATATCTGCTATTCTCAGACTTTCTCTCCAAGAATAACCACAGGAGCGCTGAATTAGTACTAATTTAGTTTCAGGTTTTATCGCTGTGTTCAAAGCATCCCAATCTATTCCACCATCAGCCGTTAATGATAATTCTCGATAACTGACACCAAATTCTTGTAGTGAACCTTGTCCCTCGCTGCGTACTCCAATTACTTCTTCTAAAGTGTCGTAGGGATGTCCTGCTACTGCTAACATTTCATCACCCGGACGTAATACTCCGTATAAACAACAGGCGATCGCATGAGTTCCCGAAACGAATTGTACTCTAACTGCTGCACTTTCAGCTTGGAAAACTTGAGCAAAAATATTATCTAAAATGTCTCTTCCTAAGTCATCATGACCGTAACCTGTTACGCTAGAAAAATGATGAACTCCCACTCGATGATCTCTAAAAGCTGTCAAAATTTTCTGTAAATGTTTTTTGACTTGTTGATCTATTTGTGCAAAAGTTGGTAATAATTTTTTCTCGGCTTCTTCTATTAATAAATCGATGTTCATTTCTTCTTTATATAATGCTTTTAATTAGGGATTGCCTAATAAGTGGAATAGGGAGAGAGGAGAAATACTTATAAATCAAGCTCTCAATCTAATCTTAAGTTATTAGATTAAATTTAGAGTTATTTTAAGATTAAATAGTGTAAAAATATTTCTTGATCTATTTGTTTTACTTCTAATAATTTTAAATTAATAGGTAAATTTATTTCTTGTAATAAGTCAAAATTTAAAAAATTAGGAGCAAATTTTCTGCCAATAATTAAAGGACAAATTGTTAACCATATTTCGTTAATTAAGTTTTCAGCGATAAGAGATGATATTAATTCTTTTCCTCCTAAAATACCAATTTTTTTATAATTTAAGTTAGTTAGTTTGATAAAAAATTCTTGCCAATTAATAGTATTTTCATTAATAAAAACTTGTTCAAAATAGTTATCAGAATTTACATTATTTTTAGTGTTAAAATCTCTAATATTTTCTTCAAAATTAATTATACCTTGAGATGTCGTTAATAATCCACGAGGTAAAGGCTGAGAAAAAAACGGCAATTGTGGATTTATTTTACCCGAAGCAGAACAAACTATATTTAAAGGTTGGGAAGGTTGATGATTTTCCTTTCTTTGTTGTAATAATTCAGGATTTTTAATTACTAAACTTGTACCGTAGGCGCGTAAGGTATTTGCACCAAAAATAATTGCATCACATAAAGATATTTGTGTTTCTAAATGTTCTAAATCTGCTTTTGTACTAAATCTAGCTGGGTTATTAATGGCTGTACTAATTTTACCATCGATACTAATGGCGATAATAGCTGTTGTGTGTATCAATTAAGTTTCTAATGTTCTTCTATACTTAAAAGTCTGATTAAAGCATTATGAGCGGCACTATGATCATGATCAATACTAAGGCATTTTTGATAACTGGAGATGGCTTCTGAGAATAAATTTAATTTTTCTAAAGCTAGTCCTCGACTATACCATGCCATACTATAATCTGGTTGAATGCCTAAAACTCGATCCCAACTAATAATTGCTTCTTGCCAACGTTGTAAACTATATAAAGCGTTTCCTCGATCATTCCATGATTGATAATAATTTACATTCAATGCGATGGCATGATCAAAACTGGTAACGGCTTCTTCAAAACGGTTTAAATAAGCTAAAGCACTACCTCGATTATGCCATGTTTGGGCTTGTTGTGGATCTACTTTCAATACTCGATCCCAAAAGGCGATCGCATCCTCTAAATTTCCTTCCTCGGCTTTTTTTAAACCGAAATTAAACCATTCCTTGACAGTTTCTGAGGAGATAACGGGAGAATTTAACTCACTTTCTTCCACTATCTTATTAATAATCATACCCGGATCTAATGTATCCATACCCCATTGACGAGCTGTATTTTCAGCAAATTCGGAATCTTCTTGTAATAATGACAGTACATCACCAAAAGAAACGGGGGGTTGAGAATTTTCATCATCATGGTTTATATTATTAACAGTAGAGTCTTGATGAATATGAGACGGTAAAGAATCCGTAAAAGAGGAACGATTTAATAACTCTTTGCCGATTTCATAAGCTAAATCTCCCACGGCACGAAGAAAAGGTAAAGAAGCAGTTTTCTCCCCTAAAATAATCATTCTAGCCGCAAAGTTATAATGAGGAGCAGAAGAAGAAATTAATTGATTCCGATAACGTTGTAACCAATCTAGCCAAATTTCTACAGTTATTTTTGGTTGTAAATTTTCAAAAAACTGTTCAATATAACTCTCTTGCTTACCGTTAGCTACTCCTTTTAAAAGTTCTTGAAAAAGAAATTCTAAATCACTATCTTTCACTGATTGTTGGGAAGGTAAACTAGAGTTTTCCTCCTTAAGGTTATAATCATCATCAAGAGGATCATGGGCTTGAATAGTAGCAGGAATAAACTTAAGCCACTGTCGTAGTTTTTTCATCTCTATTAAAAGCTATTTTCCTAGATTTTTTTTTCGTCATAATTGATAATAACAATAAGCTGAGAATAGTGAACCATTAATCGTTAAACTATATCTATGAATCCTTAATCCCTAATATTTTCATGAGTTACGAGCCTTTACACCATAAATATCGCCCTCAAACTTTTGCTCAATTAGCTGGGCAAGAAGCTATCGCTCAAACCCTTATTAATGCTATTAAAACCGAGAAAATCGTCCCCGCTTACCTTTTTTGTGGCCCTCGTGGTACGGGTAAAACTTCTAGTGCTAGAATTTTAGCTAAATCTCTTAATTGTCTGCAAGGCGATCGCCCTACCGATGAACCTTGTGGAGTTTGCGAAGCCTGTCGTAGTATTACTAATGGTTCAGCTTTAGATGTAATTGAAATTGACGCAGCTAGTAACACTGGTGTTGATAATATTCGGGAAATCATCGAAAAAGCTCAATTTGCCCCTGTTCAGTTTCGTTATAAGGTGTATGTTATTGATGAGTGTCATATGCTCAGTACAGCAGCATTTAACGCTTTATTAAAGACTTTAGAAGAGCCTCCCTCTAGGGTTATTTTTGTTTTAGCCACCACAGATCCTCAAAGAGTATTACCAACTATTATTTCTCGATGTCAAAGGTTTGATTATCGTCGTATTCCTTTAGAAGCTATGGTAACTCATCTAAAAGATATTACCATTAAGGAAAATATTGATATTACTGTCGAAGCCTTATCTTTAATCGCTCAATTATCTAACGGCGGTATGAGAGATGCTCAAAGTTTGTTAGATCAACTCAGTCTATTATCTGATACAATTACCCCTATTAAAGTTTGGGATTTAGTCGGAGCTGTTTCTGAACAAGATTTATTGGAATTAATACAGGCCATCGCCACAGACTCGCCCGAAACCATAATTACTCAATGTCGAAAATTGTTAGATAGAGGTAGAGAACCGTTAATTGTATTACAAAATTTAGCGAATTTTTACCTTAGCCTATTAATAGCGAAAACAGCACCACAAAGAAACGATTTAGTGGCGGTTACGGCGGATACTTGGTCAAATTTAATCAAAGAGGCTCAAAATTGGCAATTAAGCAATATTTTACAAGGGCAAAAAAAACTTAAAGACAGTGAAGTACAAATTAGAAATACCACTCAACCGAGATTGTGGTTAGAAATAACTCTCCTTGGTTTACTTCCTTCGGCAAATATTACTACCGTTACCGTTGATTCAAGTGATAGTATATCCGTTATAAAAACTTTAAAGGAAAATACCTCCACATCTCCATCAGCTTCTATTCCTCAAGAAAAAACTGCATCCGTAAAAGAAAATATTAAGGAAAATAGCGAAAAAGTTGATTTTTCCTCCTTTACAGACGTTAAAGAAAAGGTTGCCAATGCTATTCAATTGATGACGATAAAATCTTTCTTTCGCCAAAATTGTCATATTCATAGTATTGAAGGTAATGCGGTTAAAATTGCGGTGGGAAGTAAATTTCTTTTAGAAGTAGGTAATAAGCAAAAAAAAGATATTGAAGCAGGTTTTCACAAGGTTTTTGGGCAACCGATGACAGTATTTTTATTTGAGAAAAAAGAATTAAAATCAGATTCCCAGAAAGAAGAATCTAAGGAAAATATTGAGCAATTCAAACAAGAAAAATCTCAAACACCTATAACTCCTAACACAAAAAAAGTTTCTCCATCAACACCGCCAAAAAATAATCTTCCAACACCTTTAACTCCAGAAATATTAACATCTAATCAAGATCATTCTAGTCGAGTCTTAAAAAATGCGGCAGAAAGTTTAGCAAAAAGTCTTAATGGAGAAATTATTATGACGGAATCAAAAACTATTGAGATAAACCCTCTAAAAATCGTTAATCGCCCTCAAGTTGACGATTTTGATGAAGATGATATTCCTTTTTAACTCCTTAAAATTAGTCAAAGTCAATTCTTTTTATCTATTATTTCTTGATAAACTTTGATGAGTTTTTTTGCTATTTCATCCCATGTATAGTTTTCTAAAATAAATTTTTGTGCGCGATGGCCCATTTGTTTTGCTTCCGTAGGATTTTCTAAACACTTTAATAAGGCTTTTTCGATGCTTTCTGAATCAATATCTACCACATAAGCGGTATTGGTTTCTTGAGCTTCTGGGAAATTACAACCAGTAGTAAAAATACAAGGAAGTCCAGATGCCATACCTTCTAAAATCGACATACTAAAACCTTCAGAATAAGATGGCGCAACATAAATACTAGCGGCAGATAAAGCAGAATATTTCATTTCTCCTGTCAACATCCCCGTAAAAGTAACTCCATCTAAACACCCCAATTCTTCAAAATAGTTTTTGACGGTGGGTAAATAACCAACATTATCAGGACCAGCTATAACTAAATGAGTATTAGGAAATTTTTGATAAACTTTAGCGAAGGCTGGGGCTAATAAATCTAATCCTTTTTTAGGATCAATTCTACCTAAAAATAAAATTAATTGACGGTTTTTAGTGTTAGGAAATCTATCTAAAAATATTGAAGAAGAAGGTAATAATTCAAAATCTTTGGTAACAATTCCATTAGGAATAACGAATAAAGGGGGTTTTAAATTGAGACTTTTAACTCTATCTTTTTCAGGAGTAGCTAATACTTGAATACCACTGGCTTGATTTATCGCAGGTTTTTCTAACAGATTATAAAATAGCTTTTTTTTATTTGATTTATAAGATAATGCCCAAGGCTCTAACATACCATGAGGAGTAATTATATAAGGAATTTTTTTTTGCACAGATGCCCCATAAGCGGGAAGATTTGGCAAGGAAAATACAGCATTTGTATGAACTAAATCATAATCTTTTACATGAGCATATAACCATTTACGCAAAGTAAAACTAAATTTATAATCACCCCAACTAATATAAGGAAAATACTGAATGCGATAACCGTTTGTTTCTACCCACTGAAACTTAGGTACATCTAATTCTACATCTCCATTTGCCGTTGTTGTTACTAAATCAATTTCTAATCCTTGTTTTGCCAATGTTTGTGATAATTCTAAGACACATTTAGAAGGGCCGCCATACACTGATCCAATAGCAGGAATAACCATTAAAATTTTCATTATTTAAAAACCTTTTATTTATTGATATTTACCTATATTTTGAAAGCCATATTTCTTTTGATAATAGTTAAAATCATCACACATTTTCTTTGGTAAAAATAGTTCTTTTGGTTTTTTAATAGAGCTTTTTCTTACTTCTTTTACTACTTTATTTAACCATGATAAAGGATATTCTAATTCTAAAAATGTACAAATTTCTTTTAAGGTATTTTCTGGTTGGTTAGTAAATTGAGTATAAGTTATTTCTAATAAGTTATTGTTTAAAATATTTCGCCATTTATCCATTTCTTTTAATGTCACTAACCACTCATAAACACCTTTAGAAAGATTATCTTTTAAATAAATAATTTCGTCACTATAATAACCAACTTTTTTTCCCTCATTAGCAAGAATATCCCATTTAGAATAATTAACTCCCCACCATTGATTAAGATCTGGTTTTCCTGCTATTTTATAATCATTATTAGTTGCTAATTTATCAATAGAAGAAGAAACCTCAAAACCATCTCGGATAATATGAATATATTTTGCATTAGGAGATAAAGTTTCTAAATAGCCAATCCTCAAAGCATTGAGAGGAGTTTTTTCAATGATTAATTTAGTATTTTTTTGCGCTTTGGTTTGAAAAAAATAATTAAAACGCTGTTTAGCCTCATGACTCGAATCTGATAAATCCATTAAAAGTTTACTTGAACCTAAATGAAATAAATTTAAAACATCTGTTTGAATATCTATATTTGACCAAAGATGATAAGGTTCAAATAAATAGGTTATGTGAGGATGTTCTGAAAAAAGATTTCCTAAAATTGTTGTACCAGAACGACCACACCCTACTATATATGCTAAGGGATAAATCTTCTGAGGTTCAACTTTATTTAAAATTTCAGCTAATTGATAATTTATTTCTGTAGATTTATTCAACCAATTGTATTTAATTGATCTCAAAAAAGGTTTTAAACTAGAAAGATTTTCTTTTAAATTCATTTTAATTTAGCCCATTCATGATTAAGTTCATAACCAAGATTAATTAATTCTTTTCCTGCAAAGTGATCAAAAATTTCACAAGATTCTTGAGTAAAATTATTTTTCCAATCTCCGACAATTCCTTTGCGTAAAAAACTACTTTTTTGTTCTTGTCCAGATTTTCTTCCTGTTTGTTTCTCAAAAGAAAATTCTTCAACGATTTCTAATGCTTTTTCATAACTTAATTTTGTTCCCGTTAACTCTAAAACTACTTTTTGTAATTCTTCAGTGGGATATTGTCTAAAATTTTCATATTTAGTATAAATTACTCCTGAAACATTTATCCAACTATTGGCAAAGTCTTTCCAAGAAAATCTCATGGGTGGTTGATTAGTAAAACAAAATTCCATAAATTTCGGTAAGTTATCAGAAACATTATCGTAATTAGAAAATCCTAATTTATCTCGCATCATATTAACTAAAGGTTTATTTCTTCCACTCTGATTTACAAATAAACAGTGGTGATACCATGAAACCATTACATCTCTGCCGTCTCGCCAAAGAATGACAACATTTTTCATTCCCCAAGGTCTGATATAATGTCCGTGCATAATACAAGAACGTAATTCTGGAAATTGATTTCTAGGAAAGGGAACATCTAAGGCTTTACTTAACATTTGACCTATCCATGTACCTCCTGATTTAGGATGTTCATTTACTATATACAATGGTAGTTTATCCGATAAAAGGTGAACCATTAAATAACGCATCAACCCTTCTGATTTGGTGCTGATTCTTTTTAAATTAATCATTTTTGCTCTTTCTATTTATGAATTACCATATTGTAAATGTTGATCATTTTTTTTCCAACAGAATCAATGGAATAATCTTTTTTCATCAATTCATGAGCTTCTTTTCCAATTCTTTCTCTAAGATTGACATCTTGGCATAATAAATTAATACTATTTTCAAATTCTTCGTCATTTTCAGCGATGAAGCAATGTTTACCATTTTCAACATTTAATCCACTAAAAGCATTAGGAGTTCCGACAACGGGTAAACCTAAAGCCATAGCTTGTTGAATTTTCGTTTTTAATCCAGAACCCCAAGTTTGAGGATAAACATAAATCCAGTCTTGTTTTAAAAAACTTAAATAATCTTCAACATATTGGATATTTTCAAAAGAATTATATTTATTCTCAAATTCGATAACTTTAGTTTTTTTGTATTTTCCTAGTAAAGTAAATTTAGTTTGTGGATTTTTATTAATAATTTTAGGGTAAATTTTTTCTAAAAAAAAGAAAACTTCTTCAGTAACTTTTGGGACAGAACCGCTACTGGTGCAAAGAATTTTTGGGATTGAATTAATAGGAAAAAAACGTGGATTATCTTTTAAATATTCATCAGCTACTGCAATGGGAACGCTATTTACTGTTAAACTTGGTGATATAGTTTTTAAAAAATTTGCATCGGCTTCAGACACAGGACAAATTAAATCAAATTTATGATATTTGGTCTTTTCTAAAATTCTAAATAAAACTAATTGTAACCAAGTTTTTAAATCAATTATATTAATTTGTGTTAGTTTTGAACTATAAGCGTCGTGAGGAACTAAAATTTTAGGAAAATCTTGAAAATATTTCCAATACTTAACAACATAAAACATATCAAAATGAATGATGTCATATTTTTTATTCCCTAAATCTTGATTTAACCATTGGATCAATTCTTGACTATCATATTGAGAAATAACTGGAGGATAACCACTCAAAACTAGCAAAAAACTTTTAATTTGTTTCTTTAACCACGAATTATTTGTGTCTGTAGAAAATATTTGAACATCATTAAGATGAGGAAAATTATTCAAAATATTATCTCTAATTATTTTTTTCTCTTCTATAGATTGAGAGTTAGATAAAACTACTAAATCGCAGATAATGTTAGTATGTAAAAACTTAATTAAATTAAAAATTACATTTTTTGGACCTGAATTAGGTGGGACAAATGAATGAGGTATTATTATCAATATTTTCATCAATTATATATTGTTATTAAATAATTTTTGACTAAGTAATTTTTCTTGTGGGATTTGTGAACATTCTAAAAAATCTATCACTTAACCAAATAAGAATTATTAAGAAAAACATTGCAGTTAACATTTTAACCATATTTCCTGAAATCAGAAAAAATAAACTGAGTAAACTAACAATAAACATTTTTGGAAACCTATTATCATTAGATTGACTATAAAAATAAGCAATGATTTTATGCCAAGTTATTGTATATAAAAACATGGAAAAAGACACGAATATATTATTTCCAGCCGATAAAATATACATATTAGAAGTAAATCCACTAGATAATCCTAACTTAACATCAAGAGGAATTTTCATCACATAGACTTTATAAAATAAGTCACTACTATAGTCTAATTCTGCAAATTTTCCCCAGATATATTCCCAACTATTATTTAAAATATCACTACCTAAAACAGGAAAAATTGAAATAGCACCATTAAGTCTTAGAATGGGATAAATGAAATAAAAATTTAATTTAGATGAATCTTGATTTTCTTGAATAAAAGTAAATTGTTGTTGTAATAATTGAAATGAGGTAGCAATATTTTCTACTAAATTAGGTCCTGATAAACGTCTTAATGTTGATGGAATAAAAATTAGAATGGGGATTGATAATGAAAATAGAAGGAGAAAAATAATCCTCTTTTTTGTCATTTTACCCGTAACAATCCAAATTGTTATTAAAGAAAATAAAGACAGTGGTACTGGTAATCTTGATTCAACAATAAGACTTAACAAAAAACTATTGATAATAAATATTGTTAATATTCTATTAGAAAATGATGAAAAGTTATTCATTTCCAAAATATAGATTATTGCTGAATATGCAAGAGGTATAATTATTCGATTCGTATAAAATACAATTCCTTGCATCCTAAAGGGCAAAACATCTCCAGTTTCTGCTAGTACAATAATTTCATATTGTAAATATAAAGATACTATATTTATTAAAATTAGTAAGAAAGCTAATTTTTTAATCAATTTAGCATTAAATTTATTAGATAAATCATCAGGTTTTTTATTTAAAGAAGTTTTTTTTGTTTTTGTTTCAGCAACAGAAAAAAGTGTATTAATTTTAATTCTATAAATTGCGATGGCATAACCAATAATAGATGCCACAGAAACTTGATAAACGAGAATAATATCATTAACTTGCTGTTCTATAGAATTCGTGAGAAAAATATTTAAGTAACTGATAAATTCTAAAAAAGGACTAGAATGTAATAACCAAAAAATAATTAAATAAAATTGAATATAATGAGTGATAAAAATCCACATTAAAATAGTCCATAAATGAATCAAAAATTCTTCAGTAATTTTTTTTAGAATCAAGATAAAAACTATTATAGAAATAAACGTTAAAATATCAAATTGTAATAACTGATCGGGAAAATTATCAAAATAAGGTCGAGTTTTAAACCATGCGAAGGAAAAAAAACTGACTAAAGAAAAATTGATGAGATAAAGATACTTTTTTTTAGTTGTGTTCATTATTTTTAATCCATTCCCAATTATTACTGAAAACTCTTTTTATATTCTCATATCCAAGACGATTTTTGGAAAGCTGAATATTAAAATAGGTCTCTTTTAAAAACATTTTCAGTAATTGCAATATGTATTGATTTTCAAAATTTCTTTTTTTATCGAATAAGAAATCAATAAAGTTTGATTGAGATTCCGTTAACGCATTTTTCCATTTTTCAGAATTTTCTGGTTTAATTTGAATATCTTTATTATGTAAAATAGAAGTTGTATTGTAAGAAGAATCTATCATCCCCGGCTTAAGAACACTTGGTTCAAAATCTTCATTAATATACAAACAAATTTGTCTCATGGTTTTTTCTGGGTTAAGAGTGAGAGCTTCATATTTTATTGTTAAAATTTTCTCTTTATTTTTTTCACCATATTCTAAACATTTTTTATACATTAAACAATTATCGATAAAATCACCGTAAATATGAGAACTTTTGAAATTAGAAGCAATCATATTTTTAGGATTTCTTTGCATATTAATTATTTTAGCATCGGGAAAAAGATCAAGTATTTGATCTATATAAAAAATATGTGTAGGAGTTTTTTCTCCCCATCGTATCTTCCCTTTTTCTTCTGCCATTCTACTAAATATAATTTTCGCAACATCTTGGTAAGTCTTTGCTTGTTCTGCAATTTCTGTACGGAGATTATCTTTTAAATAAAAAAATTCTTTCATTAAATGCATATCTTCTTTCTCTTGAGAAAACATCATTAGTTTTTGAATAATTTTATCTGCATTTTCTGAGATTGTATTTTCAGGTAATAATGATCTATTTCCATAAACCATTCTAAAAAAATTACTTTCTGGTGCAATATATATTCGAGAGTGTTGATTAAGACAATAACGTATCAACGTAGTACCAGAACGAGGCATTCCAACAATAAAGATAGGAGAATTTTCCATTTTTTCTTATTAAATTTGAATATTAAAATATACTATTAAATTATAGTTTCTTCTCTATAGAATATTTAATTTATTACTTATAATAATTTGTAAAACAACTTTTAAATAATTTTTACTGTTAGATTTTCTAAGGAAATAAATAGATAAAATAAGTTGTTGAAAAAATAACAATTAGTTCTTCTCTTAAAAGAAAATATAGATTAATTTATGGTTTTCTATACCAAGATGATTTGAATTTATCTATTTCTGTGTCTGTATAAAAATGTTTAGTATATTCTGAGTCATACATATAGTTTATATATTCTTGTGAAAGTTTAATTTCTTTTCTAAATTCAGGATATTTATTACTTAAATTAAATTTTTTCTCTGTAGTTACATTTGTTCTTTCGATTTTAAAATTTTTTAAACCTAATAATTCGCTGATATATTTTTCTTTTACTGAATCATCATTTTCGCTTTTAATAGTAATAAGGTCAATATTGTCATTTTTTAACCATAAAAATCCTTCTTCTTTAGGAAATGTTTGAGAATAAACATCTATATTAAAAATATTTTTAACATTATCATCAAACCACTTTAATGCGTAGTTATGAGGATAAGATGAAAGAAAAATATCTATTAAATCAGATATTGTTAAGTTTCCTTTATTTACTCTTTCACGAATTGACTCATTTTCATAAATTCTTCCTTTTTTACTATAAAGTTGTTGAAAAAAGTTAGAAACACTCATAGAAATTGGTTCTCTAGTGGCAGTAATAATCTTAACGGGTAAATGTTGTTCTAAAATCAGATTATAAAGAGATTTAGCAATCTCATGAGTGTATTTTGAGTAATGATGATTAGGAGTGATTTCATGAAGGTGAAAGACATTTTTTACCCCATGTTTTTTGAGAGAATGAGTAATAGATCCTGAACCTGTTTTTGGCATTTGATATACTATTACAGGATTACCATATAGTGATAAATTTATTTTTTCCCAATAGAGTTTGAGATAATCTCTTTTAAATTCGTCTATAAATGAATTAACCATATGATATTAGTAAATCTTATATTTCTTTGATTGTATAAATGTTTTACTTAGTCTCTACTATTTTTAATAGTTTGTCAATCCAAATATGAGAAGTAGATGACGATGAAAGATGATGATCTAATTCATCTTCATTCCTAAATTTTTGATCAACTAAACCAGTTTTTTGATTTAAGAAATCTTTGGTTATTTCTAAATAAATTAAACGATCATGATTTTCACAAAAGTGTTCAATCTGTTCATTATATTTTAAAGTTAGTTTTGTTCTTTCTATTTGAGAAATATTTACCTCTTTTCTTTGATTTGCTACTTCTCCCATCATTTGATTATCTTGGATAGTTGGAGGAATTACACTAGAAAGAATTATCGTGGCGTTAGTTCGTGGAATTAACCAATTAATAAAAGAAAAATAAGCATCTAAAGATTGGTTGAACTGTTTTTCCACGGATTCTTGATATTTTTGAACCCGATACCAAATCAAATATCCACAATCAACCTCTCCTAACTGAATCAAAATATATTTACATTGTCGAAAATTAAATTTTTGCGTAATTGCCTTTTGAAAAATTTTGATAGCATTAGTTTTAGAATTAGGATTAATTAACCCTCTTGCTGTTGCACCTTTTACTTTAACAACTTTGAAATAAAATTTAGGATAAAGATTCTTATTTGTCATATAATCAAAAACACGACAATGAGAATCTCCTAAAATTAAAATACGATATTGTGAAGGGGTAAAAAGGTGTTTTATTTCATAGGTTAGTTTAGCTGGAAACTGAGAAATTTTATGTATTATTTTATTGATCATATCGTGAAAATTAAATTTTATTTTGTTGTTTCCTAAAGTAATTAATAATTTTAGAAGAAAAGAAAATTAGAGAATAGCTCAAAATTATTGCAATAATATAAAATATTTTTAAATCATCATTAATTAAAATTACACTGGTTTTAATAACATATCCTATCAATAAAGAAACACTTAACATCATAAACCAAGGAAAAATAACTTTTTTAAAATAAACAGAAAAACGAATATTTAAACGTTTTAAAGGTCGATAAACTCTATACCAATTACTGGTTACTACTTGGGCAATTAATGTACTTAAAGCAACACCAAAAAGACCTAATGGCTTGATTAAACTCCACGTCAGAATAATATTAAGTAAAGCAGCTAAAAAAGTATTAACTACATATTTCTCATCATTAGTGGCCCTTGAACTAGAAGTTAAACTTTTTGCTTGAGTTTCTAATGTTAAAGTAATGCAAAAAAGAATAAGAATAGGATAACCGATAAAGTTATCTTTTCCAATCCATAAACCAATTATTTCTTGTCCACAGATTATTAAAAAAGATGTACCCAATGCCATAATTTTGAGTGCAGTATTAGCATTTCTGAGAGTTAAATTATGCACCATTGCCATATTTCCTGCCTCCCATGCTTGACCAATAAAAGTGGCTGAAGCTAATGCAAAAGAAATAGATAATTCCGCAACATTTGCTATTAATTGATAAGTAGCTAAATAAACAGGTAATTCACCTAATCCTTTAAAACCAGCAATAAAATAACTGTCTGTTCGCAAAAGTAAAAAAACAGATAAATTAGTTAACCACCATGCCAAAGAAGGCTTAATTAATGATGTAAATAATTCATAATTCCATTTTCCTGTTACAAAGATATTTTTATCATTTTTATAATAAATAATTATTAGTGATAATAAATATTCAATTATTTTTGAGGCTAATAATATAATAGCTAAATGAAGTAAATTACCACCTTTTATCAAAGCAAAAATACTTAAAAGAACTCCTAAATTATTACTAATAATAATAGATACAGAATTCCAGCCAACATGACCTACTCCCACCAACCAACAGTCTAAATAAGATTTAGCAACTCCGACGGAATAACTAAAACAAACCATTGTTAATGCAAAAATAAAAGTATTATAAGAAATTTGTGTTGATGAATCTTTCAAGAAAAAATATCCTAAAGTCCACATCACAAAAAAAATTATTATCGACAGACAAGATAATACGATTTGTCCTGTTTTGGTTAAATCACCAATAGTATTATCTTGAATTTTGTTAGTAATATCTGCTTGATTTTCTCTATCAATTTTTCCTTTGGCTAGAGCGATATTTCTCGTTAAAATGGGAATTACACCCATTCCTAATAAATTTACCAAAAGAAAACTATCACTCACTAAAAGCCATAATCCTAATTCATTTTTAGGTAAATATTTGAAAAGAATAGGTGTATAAAATACTTTTGTCAGGATAGTTAATCCTTTACCTATATAGTTAACTCCCACTGCAAAAGCTATTTTTTTTCCTACAGACATATTATTTTAAGATAATTTTAACGAAATGATTTAATAGCCCAAAAAACATCATCTTTTATCAAAATATAAAAAATTCTAAAAATTTATACAAGTTTTTAAATATTTAGACAAAATCAGATTTTTTTTATAATTCTCCTTATTTTGCTTCTAGTTTTGCTAAACGGGTTTGTAAGTCTTGGTTTTCTTCTTTAAGTTTATCAATGGCTTGTTGTAAGTCTTTGACGGTTTTATCACTGCCAAGTTTACTTCTGACTTGATTAATCGCTTCTTCAGCTCTTCTTTTGACTCTTCCATCGGGGGTGGTATCTGCTAAATTTGTTAGCATAGAGATAGCTTGAGGGTTTTCTATTTGCCCTAAAGCACTTATTAATGACATTTGAGTCAAAAAGAAGGTATCAGACATAATAGCCTCAAAATTCCCCAAGATACTCTCTAGTTTATCCGATTTTTGCCCTTTAGCGATCGCACCCAAGCAACGGATAGCAGTAAGGCGGAGGGGTTGGGGGATACCTAAATCAGTGAATTTAGCAATAATATCCGCAGCTTTTTCAGAGGTTTTTAGTTGACTTAAAGCATTAATAGCGCTAGATCTGATAATTTCATTCCAACCGCTTTTTTCTGCTAAAATTTGCTCTAGGATAGGGATAATTTCCCCTTGTTTATTTTCTAAATTACCTGTGGCAAGTTTGCCTAAACCGTTAATGGCGGAAGATTCCACATAATAACTTTCATCACCATTGATGACAATATTTTTTAAAGCATTGTAACTAGCTTCATTTTTATGATGAGTTAAGGCTTCGATAATTGCTTTTCTAACTTTAGGATTTTTGTCTTGAATATTAATAATTAATGTTTCTGTAGCTTGATTTAGCTTTATTTTGCCTAACTGTTTAATGACTTCGACTTTTACTCCCCAAAATTCCTCTTTTTCCAGAGATTCCGTTAAAGTTTTTACCGCTTCTAAGTTACCTTTTTTACCGATGGCGATGGCAGCATAAATACGAGAAATGACATCAGGATCATGATTTAATTGATTTTTTAACTCAGTAAATCCATAGTCTAATTTAACAGTTTTAAGATGATAATTACCCACATCAAAAGAGATAAAATCTGGTTTTTGTGTAAGAGGAAAATAAAAGATTTGTTCAAGTTGATTAAGTTTAAGAGATAATAGTTTTAATTCTGGTTTTTCTCCTTCTTTAAGGTAACCAAAAGCAAAAGGTATTTTTAAGTCAAATAAATCTTTAAATTTACCATTTTCTTCCTTCGCCTGAGTTTGTTTAATGTTTACACAAGCTAGGTTTGATTCACTATCCCAACTATAATTGATTTTAAAATCTGGATGTCCACCTTTAAAAACATATTGATCAAAAAGAGGACTTAAATTATAACCAGTTGCCTTCTCGATAGCCCTTAATAAATCAATAGTTTCTACGGTTTTATGAGCATTATCATTAACAAAAGTATGGATAAATTTATCAAATAATTCCTCTGTTAAAATACCACGAATCATATGATAAACACAAGCACCTTTTTCATATAAATGACGATCATACAATTCTATAGCTTCTCTGTAAACATTAGTAACAATAGGACGACGATAACGAGAAGAATCTTCCTGTAAATAATTTCTAGCTTCCCCTAAAAGATAATAAGCGCCCTCGTCTTTGCCGTACTCATGTTCTGTCCATAATACTTCTGCATAAGAAGCTGCACCCTCTTTAATCCATGCGTGACTCCAATGTTTGATTACTACTAAATCACCAAACCACTGATGGGCTAATTCATGGGCAACGAGACTTTCCGTGTTACGATTATCTAAAGAGGCTTTTTCGTCAAGAAGACAGCGATCCGTTAAGATAGTAGTAGAAGTATTTTCCATACCTCCGAAAATAAAGTCATCGACACAGACTTGAGCATATTTAGAATAAGGATAAGGATAACCATATTTTTGACTGAAAAATTCAATCATTTTAGGAGTTTTACCCATACTAATTTTAGCTTCGGTTTCTTTACCTTTTTCTACATAATAATTAACAGGCACGTCATGCCATTTATCCTCTATTTCCATAAATTTGCCTACTGCTAATGTCATTAAATAAGTAGGATGAACTTGAGGCTGTAGCCAATGATAAATTTTATTGCCTTTTTTTTCTTCTGTTTTGATTAACTCACCATTAGAGATTGCAATATAATCTGAAGGTACTTCTATTTTAATCTCTGAAGTGGCTAATTGTCCGGGATAATCGAAGCAAGGAAACCAGTAGCGGGAGTCTTCATCTTCTCCTTGGGTCCAAACTTGAGAAGGTTTGTTAGGATAATATTCATCAGGGGTAATAAAGTATAAGCCTCGTTGGGGTTTTTCTTTACTGTAGGCAATGGCAATTTTAAGGTCTTGATCTGTGGTAGGTTTTAATAGGTTAATGGTGATAACTTCGCCGTCATAGTCGAAAGGTTGGCTAATATTATCAATCAAAACAGATTCAATGTTTAAATCAACGGCATCAAGGGTTAGTTGAGTAATATTTCTTCTGACAGGTGTTAATGTAATAGTGCAAATTCCTTTAAAAGTGTGGCGAGGAATATCTAACACTAAATCAAGAAAAATATGTTGAACTTGTCCGAACCGATGGGGATTATAATGAGGTTTAGCACCGGGTAACTCAAAACTTTTTTTTTCTTCTACATCAAAAAAATACTGTAGATGACTCATATTTTTATTATATTAATAATGCCTGTTATATTTACGAGATTATAGAATAGATCTTAAAATTTTGTCAATTTATACACTTTTAAAATTATTATCATCTACTATGATTGTGAAATAAATTTACCTAGTTATTTTTTAAACTTGCAATTAAATTTATAAAGTAAATTATAAGCATCAATAGGATGAATATTTTTAGAAATTTTATGGTATTCGGAAGAAACAATTATGTTGAATTAACATTTAGATATTAGTGTTTACTAATTAATAGTATCTAAACTTTTCACCAATAATTTAAGAGTGCTATATCAAGATAAGGTTATAGTTAAAAGAGAATTTTTTACTATTGAATATCTATTAGTTATAAAAAAAATTGGTACTTTTATCATAGAAAACTCTGATATATTAAAAAACTAATTAAAATTATAGTTAAGTTTTTCATCAACCTAACCTACATTATGTTTATTAAATATTGATAAGAATAAAGCAGAAACTATAACTACTGTTTTAGAAAATGATAACATTATAATCCGTAGCAAAAAGATGCTTTTCTTCACCAGAAATTATGATGTTATCGAATCTTCAATCCAAAAGTTTTATATCCATTCCAATTTTACTAATTTTTTCCACATTCAATATTTTCCCCCCCGTCTTGAGTGAAAACATATCTTCCTTTTCTCAAAAACATATAGACTTAAAAAAGGATGTGGATTTTAGTCAACATTTTGATAAATTAGCAGTAGAAGGTTCAATTATAATCTATGACTCGAAACTTGATCGAATTTTTGAACATAATTCTCAACGTAATATTACTCCTTTTCCTGTTGCCTCTACCTTTAAAATACTTAATTCTCTCATCGCCTTAGAAACTGATGTTATCAAAGACGAAATTGCGGTGTTAACATGGGATGGAATTAAAAGAAGCCTTCCTGTCTGGAATCGAGACTTGAATTTAAAAGAGGCGTTTCAAATATCAGGTGTTTGGTTTTATCAAGTCTTAGCCCGTCGAGTGGGATATAATCAGATGACATCATGGGTTAAAAAAGTTGACTATGGTAACAACAATACAGGCAATCCAGAAGAAATTGATCAATTTTGGTTAAACGGAAAATTACAAATAACCCCCCAACAACAGATACAGTTTCTCCGTCGTCTTCATCATAACGATTTACCTTTTTCTGACAGGACAATTTCCATCGTCAAAGATATAATGATTAATGAGAAAACTCCTAACTATACCATTAGAAGTAAAACGGGGTGGTTTGGTTATGGTAATCCAGAAATAAAAAATATTGGTTGGTATGTGGGTTATGTAGAAACAAAAGACAACGTTTATTTTTTCGCCACCAACATTAATATTAAACAAGAAAAAGATGGCATTGCCAGATTAGAGTTAACTCGTCTTTGTCTTGAAGATATGGGAGTTTTTGCATCTAAGTAGGGTAAACCACATCTTGATATAGTAGGTTTTTCTATGACATGATGACAAATAAGTAAACCTTCGTCTATGAATAAATTAGATTTTCTGTCTCTCGCAAAGACGCAAAGACGCAAAATAAATCTTTGCTGTTGTCTAATTTATATAGAAAAAAGAAAGATAAGGCTTTATTTATTGTTATTAATTACATTTAAAATAAAAGAGAAACTATGACTACTATTTTAGAAAAGGGTAATATTTCCATCCATACCGAAAATATTTTTCCCATTATTAAAAAATCCCTCTATACTGATCATGAAATCTTTTTAAGAGAGTTAATTTCCAACTCCGTTGACGCTATTTCTAAGGCAAAAATGGCATCTTTGGCAGGAGAAATTACTAACGATTTACCCGAAGCCGAAATTACTCTTACTATCGATAAAGAAAAAAATACCCTCTCTATCAGCGATAACGGTATCGGCATGACAGTAGATGAGATTAAAAAATATATCAATCAAGTCGCTTTTTCTAGCGCAGAAGATTTTATTACTAGATACGGTAAAAGTGCTAATGACTTAATCGGGCATTTCGGTTTAGGCTTCTATTCCGCTTTTATGGTAGCCAAGCAAGTAGAGATCGATACTTTATCATACCGTGAAGGTGCAACAGCAGTCCACTGGAGTTGTGATGGTTCACCCGAATTTCAGTTAACAGAATCGAATCGCACCACTCCCGGCACGACTATAACCCTTACCATTATGGATGAGGAGACGGAATATTTAGAAGAATCTCGCATTAAAAATCTTGTCAAAAAATATTCTGACTTCGTGCCTGTTGCCATTAAAATCGGTGAAGAAACCGTTAACCGTCAAAAAGCGTTATGGAAAGAATCTCCTCAAAATCTCACTGATGAAGATTACTTAGAGTTTTACCGTTATTTGTATCCTTTTCAAGAAGATCCTTTATTATGGGTACATTTAAACACAGATTATCCTTTTTTACTCAACGGTATCTTATATTTTCCTAAATTACGTCCCGATGTTGATGTTTCTAAAGGACAAATTAAGCTATTCTGTAACCAAGTCTTTGTAAGTGATCATTGTGAAGAGATTATTCCTGAGTTTTTAACTCCTTTAAGAGGTGTTATTGATAGTCCTGATATTCCTTTGAACGTTTCTCGTAGTGCTTTAACTAATCATCGCACTGTCAAACGCATTGCTGATTTTATCAGTAAAAAAATTGGCGATCGCCTCAAGTCGTTATACAATGAGGATAAGGCAAAATATATCAGCAGTTGGGAAGATGTCGGCACATTTGTCAAATATGGTGCATTGAGAGACGAAAAATTTAAGAAACAAGTCGAAGATTTGATTATTTATCGCACAACTTATCAAGCCGATAAAGTGGAAGAAAAACCCAAAGTTGAAGTTGATTCTGGTGATGATGCTTGGCAAGATGTAACTCCTGAAAATAATGCACCTTATACAACTTTAAATGAATATTTAGAGCGTAACAAGGAAAAACACGAAAAACGAGTATTTTACTGCAATAATGCTCAAACTCAAAGCACTTACGTTGATTTATACAAAAATCAAGGCATCGAAGTGTTATTCATGGATTCCTTTATCGATACTAACTATTTTATCCCCTTTTTAGAGCGTGAATACACCGATGTGAAATTCTCACGGGTTGACTCGGAGTTAGATTCTAGCTTAGTAGAAGAAGACAAAGCATCGGAAATAGTAGATCCTAATAGTAACAAAACTCGTGCTGAAGAAATTAAGGAAATTTTTGAGAAAGCCATTAACAAACCTAAAATCAATATCAAAACTCAATCCTTAAAAAGTGAAACTCAGGAAGAAACTCCTCCAGCGATGGTATTGTTACCTGAAGCTATGCGCCGTTTCCAAGAGATGACGGCTATGATGCAACAACGGGAGATGAAGTTTCCTGAAGAGCATATGTTAGTAATTAACATAGCACATCCTTTGATTGAAAATATCTATCAACTTAATAAGGGTGCAATCATTCAAGGTAGCGGTGAATCCCCTACTCAGGAAATGGTTAACCTCATGTGTCAATATGTCTATGACTTAGCTTTGATGGCACAACGGGCTTTTGATGCAGAAGGAATGACGGCATTTGTGGAGCGATCAAACAAAGTTTTAACCAAGCTAACTAAGCGCTAAAATTATATGGTGGGCAATTGCTCACCTTTTTTGATTCAATTAAAAATATCTTCAATTTAGCTACAATTTCGACAATAATAACTTAAGTTTTTATCATAAAATTATGACTACTTATTTTGAAATTTTAAAAGAAGTTCAAAAAATGCCTATTACCGAGCAGTTTCAACTATTAAATAGTTTAAAAAAATCTCTTGAAAAATACAAAGAATTAGAAGAAACAAAGGATATAATATCGGAGTTAGAAATTGCTGAAAGTGAAGAAGCATGGCAAGATTATTTGACAGGCAAAGATAAGGGTATTAGTTCGAGTGACTTAAAGAAAAAGTTATTATTAAACTAAGATTATTTCTGATTATATTCTGTTAAAAAAGGCAGAAAAATTTGTATTAAAATTACCAAAAGATGAACAAATAAGAATTATTCAAGCCTTAGATAATTTAATTAATAATCCCATAAATCTTGATATTAAGAAATTGAAAGGGCGTTTAGAATTTCGTTTGAGAGTCGGAAAATATTGTATTTTATTTTTAGAGGATACTAATAATTATTTATATGTAATTACCGCAATTGGTTCGAGAGGAGATATTTATAAATAAAGTCTTTTAAATTGGAGGAGTTTTCCAAAGTTTAATTGTGTTGTCAGCACTACTAGCAATATGTTTTTGATTTGGACTGATAGCGATCGCATTAATGGGATCTGAATCGTTTTTTAAGGTTTGTAATAATTGACGATTTTGCCAATCCCAAAAATTGATATTACCTCGAAAATTTCCCGTTATAAGAGTTTTGCCATTGGAGGTTAAAGTCATTGACTCTACTGATTCTGTATTTTCTGCAAAGTTACGAATTAATTTACCTTCTTTTAAATCCCATATCATAATTGTGTTGATTGAAGAATTTGCCGATTCTATTTGCCCAAAACTACCGCTAAATAAAGTTTTTCCATCGGGGGTTATGATAATTTTAGCTACTGGACTTGTTTGTTTTAGACTATAAAGTAACTTTCCCGTTTCTAAATCCCAAACCTTAATATTACCGTAAAGTTTAGCCATATAATCAACATCTCCACTACTACTTACAAGAGTTTTACCATCAGGACTAATAGTTAAATCACTGATATAATCGGGATGTCCTGTTAATGTATGTAAAAGTCTGCCTGAATCAATATTCCAAATATTAATGGTACGATCATCACTACCACTAACAACTAATTTACCATCAGGACTAATTGCGACAGCTTCTACTGGTTGAGAATGTCCATTAAGGGTTATTAATAATTTTCCTGTTTGTAAATCCCAAATTTTAACGCTATGGTCAATATCTCCACTTACTACTATATGGTTATCTCTACTCAAAGCTATAGAAGTAACTCCTTCGGATTCTGTTGATAATGTCCGTAAAACTTTGTTACTATCAATATCCCAAACTTTAAGGTTTTTATCTCTACTACCGCTAATTAATATTTTATTATCTGCACTAAAAGCAATATCTGTTACTTTATCACTATGACCAGTTAAAATTTTAAAAGGCTTAGAATCCTCTTCTGAGTGTACAGGAATCCATGAAATACAAATTAGAGAGAAAATTGCTAATGCTGTTAATCTTTGTGGAAAATTGAAAGTTAGTTTCATATTACTCTAATTTTTCCTATCCTTAAATCACCTTATATAGTGTAAGTTATTTATGGTTAAATTACCCCATCTTGAGACACAAAAGAGCGATCGCAAGGTAAAGGTGCTACAGCTTCAGAGAGAGTAAAACTACCTTCTAAAATCCACTTTTTAAGAGTTTCTGCCACTTCTCTACCTAAATATATACTAGCGACAGAAGCCACTCTGACAGTTTGTCCTTCAATTTTAATTTTACCGTGCTTTAACTGAGCATAATTGACTAAGCCAAAACTAGGGCGTACACGACGGGGGATAGAAAAATCCATGACTGGTGCTACAATGTCTTTATCTTCTACAGCACAATTTTCGATAATTTTCTCATTTAAAACAGGAAAAGGTATGCCTACCCCTAACATCAAAGAAGGACCATAATTTTTAAAATAACAACCTCTCACCCACTGACGACTCATTTTTTTTGCATCCCCTATTAACGCTAAAGTTGAAGCTGGTCCGATAGGTGTATTATTATCTAATCTTTTTTGTAAAGGAAAATGTTGTGTGCCTTCCCAGACAATCATCCCTTGCGCACCCCCTAAAAATATTTTACTGCCAATACCTACTGCTTCCAAATTCGGGTCATTTAGTAACGGTGATAAAGCCCCCGTACTGCTATATACGGCATTGCCTAAACGGGGTAATAATGGCCCTAAATAAGTGGATAACTGGCGATCGCCTCCATTAACTCCCACAATGAAATTTTGATACAAATTGCGAGGATTATATAAGTAAAACTGATTAATAGTTTCTGCGGTAATAGTAGATTCAAAAGAAGGGCGGGGATAACAGTCAGTAACTTGTCCAATGGCTTTAACCGTAACGGATTGTCCTGCAATTAAACTTTCAATCACATGAGCGCCACCTTTTTCGGGAATAGAAGAATTATCTTGTTCATTTGTACCATTTTCCGTTAAAGCCGTAGCACCTAGATATAGATCTACTGCCCCAAAACCAGCATAGGCTGGAACACCGTCTAGCCAACATTTACGGATTTTCATAGGAGGATCTGTATGGCCTAAATTCAAAATTGCTCCCGAAGATTCCATCGGTTCAAATGTACCTGTACAAATTACATCGACTTTCTCATAAGTTTTTTTTATACCTAGTTTCTTTACTTTAGCTTTTAATTCCTCGATTGTCCAAACCGTTGCTTTACCACTGAGGATTTTTTCGTTAATTTCGGCGATTGTGCGCATAATGATAATTCATTGATAATTATTGCTCTGACAATAAATAATAAGATTCTTTTATCTTTTTAAAAATTCTTTCAACAATGTTGTTTCTAAGAAAATAGTCTTAATCTAAAGGAATTATCCCTGTTTAGGGTTTATTTGTCAAAGGTTCAAGTTTTTTTTCTCAGGTGTTTAAATTCTGCATTACTTAGTTATTCTTTCTTTTAAAACAATGTCTTTAAAACAAAAATTAACATTAGAAATTGTTAGATCTCTTAAAAATCTTGGTAGATTGTTGATATAGATTCATTATCTATTAAATCACATCTATAATTTTTATAGACCTTAAGCTGATAACTGATAAACATTTATTTACAAATGGATTTAACAAATTTTCCTTGGCTAACAACTATTATTCTGTTTCCCATCATCGCCTCTTTATTCGTTTTCGTCATTCCCGATAAAGATGGTAAAACCGTTAGATGGTATGCTTTAACCGTTGGTTTAATCGATTTTGTCTTGATTGTCTATGCTTTTTATCAAGGCTATGACTTTAACAACCCTAACTTACAATTAGTTGAAAGTTATACTTGGGTGTCCGATATTGACTTAAAATGGTCAGTAGGGGTGGATGGTTTATCTATGCCTCTAGTTTTATTAACAGGCTTCATAACTACTTTAGCCATTATGGCAGCATGGCCTGTTACTTTAAAGCCTAAATTTTTCTATTTCCTCATGTTAGCAATGTACGGCGGACAAATTGCGGTATTTGCTGTACAGGATATGTTACTTTTCTTCCTTGTGTGGGAATTAGAATTAGTGCCAGTGTATCTCATCCTCTCTATTTGGGGCGGTAAACGGCGATTATATGCGGCTACCAAATTTATCCTTTATACCGCTGGAGGCTCATTATTCATCCTTGTAGCTGCTTTAACTATGGCTTTTTATGGTGATACCGTTACCTTTGATATGGTGGCGATCGCCCATAAAGATTTTGGTTTTAACCTGCAATTATTATTATACGCAGGGTTACTAATTGCCTACGGTGTCAAACTCCCGATTTTTCCTCTCCATACATGGCTACCTGATGCCCACGGAGAAGCTACAGCCCCAGCCCATATGTTACTAGCGGGAATTTTGTTGAAAATGGGAGGATATGCCTTAATTCGCATGAATGCTGGAATGTTACCTGATGCCCATGCCACTTTTGCCCCAATTTTAATTATTTTGGGAGTAGTTAATATTATTTATGCCGCCTTTACCTCCTTTGCACAACGAAATTTAAAGAGGAAAATTGCCTATTCTTCTATTTCTCACATGGGATTTGTGTTGATTGGTATTGCTTCTTTTACTGATATTGGTATGAGTGGAGCAATGTTACAGATGATTTCCCACGGCTTAATCGGTGCAAGTTTATTCTTTATGGTTGGTGCTACTTATGATCGCACTCATACTCTCATGCTAGACGAGATGGGGGGAATCGGGCAAAGAATGAAAAAAGTATTTGCTATGTGGACAACTTGCTCTATGGCTTCCCTTGCCTTACCCGGGATGAGTGGATTCGTGGCGGAATTGATGATATTTATTGGTTTTGCCACCAGTGACGCTTACAATTTAACCTTCAAAATTATTATGGTATCCCTTGCTGCCGTTGGGGTGATTCTAACACCAATTTATCTGTTATCCATGTTACGAGAAATGTTATATGGTGCAGAAAATAAAGAGTTAGTCTCTCATACTAATTTAGTCGATGCTGAACCTAGGGAAGTATTTATTATTGCTTGTCTTTTAATTCCTATTATTGGTATTGGTTTATATCCGAAAATTGTTACTCAAATTTATGATTCTACCACTCACCAATTAACCGCATTATTGCGTAATTCCGTACCCAGTTTACAAGTAAAAACAGCCACGGAAAATAATTCTCAATTTGTGGCTTTAAATGCACCAAAAATTAATTAATAATTAACAATTAACAATTAACAATTAACAATTATTGCTGATTTGTAAAGGAATCAATTACTCTGTTAAGTAAACTTTGCTTGATTTTATGATATTATTAATTACACATTTTTTATTATATATTTATAGTTAATTTTATTATAAAAATCATGAAAGTATTAATCGCCGATTTTGACTTATTCCTAAAAATAGGAGGAGGGCAAACTTTTTATCGTCAAATTATCGAAAAAAATCCAGACATCAACTTTTATTATCTCTTAGAAAAAGAAAATACTAATAATCTTCGCCCTAATAACGCTCATGGTATTGCTTATAAACCCATTTATCAAATCCATGATCTTAATAATTATATTAATATAAATCCTCCTCGTTGGGCTTATCGTTCTTTTACCCTTGCTAGTAATATCGCTAATTCCGTTACTGGATATAGCTTTGACATTGTTGATGCACCAGATTATGAACAATATACTCTCTTTCTGCGTCCAGCTTTAGAATATCATGGAGTAAAATGTGATAAAATTGCTTTATCAATGCACGGTAAAATCTCTACAACTTTACAATTAGATTGGTTTGGTTCAACAGAAGTTAATATTCCTTTAGATTTAGAGGAAAAAATGCAGTTTAAAACTGCTGATATTCGCTACGGAATTAGTAAAAGTTATCTTAAAGAATGGCAAGATTTAGTAAATTTAGAAACTCAATATTTTAACCCTTTACATTTTATTGATTTACCACAATGTCAAACTTTAGATATTTATAATAATAAACCTAATTTATATTTTATTGGAAGAACTGAAAAAAGAAAAGGAGCAGATATTTTTATTGATTTAGTTTGGTGGTTATCTCCTAATAATTATTATCAAGCTAATATAATTGGACCTCATAGTTATAGTGAATTTGGCGATTCTTCTCAAGTTTTACTGCAATCTATGATAGATAAACGATTAATTAATATTGATATTAAACCTCCAAAATCTCGTCAAGAATTAGACAAAATATTTTCTCAACCAGCCATTATATTTTTACCCTCTCGTTATGATACCCTTAATTTATTAGCCCTAGAATCTTTATTTTCAGGTTGCCCTACTGCCATCGGAAGTGGTGCAGGAGTTTGTCAATTTTTAGAAGATAATTTTCCTCAATTACCTTGGATTAAAATTGATGTAAATAATACCTATGATTGTATTCCTAAATTAATCGATATTTTAGAAAACTATGACAATTATCGACAACAATTAAAGGATGCTTTATTAATGATTAATACTAACACTAAAGATCCTAATTTAAGCAGTATTTACCATACAGAAAATAATCATAATTTAGAAGTTTCAGAAGAATTAAAAGAATGGTATTCACAGTTAATTAATTATTGGAATTCGAGAACTAAAAACCAAAACTATCTCAAAATTATTCCTAGTAAAATTATCAATAAAGGGATAAAACCATCTATAAAAAAAGTAAAAAGTAAGTTGGTTAGATATGCGGAAGATACACGCTCATCTCAACTAATAAAATCCCCTTTTATTGCCTCACAATATCATAAAGTATTTACTCTCAGTGAACAAACATCCTTAGAAATAGAAAAAAAACTGCAACAAGTTTGGAATTTAGCAGAAACTTTTGAACCAGAAGCAAAAGGTATTAAAGGTAAAATACAAAGTGCTTTTCGTGTTGATAGAGTAAGAGTTTGGCGAGAAATTGCCCGTTTAGAAAGGATGAGAAATAATGATTTAGTCGCTACAACCTATTATTTAAGAAGCATAAAAACTTTAGGTTATGATAAATTTAATGAGTTGCCTTATGTCATTAAAACTTTAGAAGAAAAAGGCTTTAAACCTGAAGCAAAAGTTGCTGAAGCGATGTTTAAAAATGTTAATCAACAAACAGAAAAAACTTTTAATATTCTCAATAAAACTTATCAAAATAACCTAGAATATCAACCTCAAGAATATGAATTTATCGACGAAAGACGAGACAAAGAAAATTATCAAGTATCGGTGATAGTTTCCTTATATAATGCAGCAGCAAAATTACCCTTATTTTTAAGAGTTTTAGCACAACAAACTTTAGTCAAAAAAGGATTAGTTGAAATAATTTTAGTAGATAGTGGTTCACCTGATGAAGAATATTCAGTATTTAAACAGTTACAATCAGAATTAAATTTACCAATAGTCTATTTACGCTCTAAAAATCGAGAAACCATCCAAAATGCGTGGAATAGAGCTATTTTACTATGTAGATCGCCTTATATCACCTTTTTAGGGGTAGATGAAACAATTTTACCCGAATGTTTGGAAGTTTTAGCCCATGAATTAGAGGAAAATTCTGACATTGATTGGGTGATAAGTCATAGTTTAGTCACCGATGTGGATTTACAAGGTAATCATGTTAATGATATTATGCTTTATGATCGTAGCAATTATGACCAAAATTTCGTTTATCTTGATACTTGTTATCTTTCCTTAGTGGGTGGTTTATATCGTAAAAATATCCATGACAGGTTTGGTTATTATGACTCAAGTTATCGTGGTGCAGGAGATACAGAGTTTAAAAACCGAGTTTTACCTCATATTAAAACCAAAATGATTAACCGAGTTTTAGGGTTATTTTGGAATTATCCCGATGCACGTACCACTCAAAGTCCTATGGCTGAAATAGAAGATATTAGAGCATGGTATTTACATCGAACTTTAGGAGGAATTAAGTATGCTTTTAGTGAAAAAAATCCCGAAGAAATTGAACAATTTTTGATTAAAACTTTAGCTTATCGTAAGTCTTATTGTCAGCATATTAGCAGTGATTTAGAATATGCTTATAACTTAAGTCAATTGTTAGCAGAAATGAAACCTTCTTCCTCCTTTTTACTATTAAAACCAACTATTGATGAGTTATTTTTAGCTTATCGCCAACTAGATTGGATAGAAGATTTAACGACTTTTTCCCCTAGTAAAACTTTATGGAATACTCGTAAATTAGGAGAAAAAATAGAAAGTTTACATCGTCAAATTGTTTCAAAATTAGGCTATAATAATTTTAATCCTAACTATGATATTTTCCATGATAATCGTCATGAACAACACGCTAATTTATGGAAAACTGAGCTAACAAAAATATAGTAAGTTAAGGCGAGTTAAAAAAATCATTTGTTAAGGTAAAATATTTCTATATATTAGTCTTTTAAACTAGCCTGAGATGTACCTAATAATTCTAAGAAATTTATGTCTAAATTATAGGCAATTAAAGCAAAACTACCAGTAAAAATGGCAACAGTACAAACTAAACTACCTGTTAAAATTTTTACTTTATTTTGCAAAGATTTAATCTCTAATTTACTTTGTTTAAGAGTAGGTAATAATTGATTATTAATCACTTCGACATCTAAAGTTAGTACTTTTTTCTCTGGAAATTCTACTAAAGTATAAAGCCAATCAGTAATTAATTTAGGACATTTTGGCTGTAAATATAATTTTACCCCTAAAGATTGAGCTATGGGACGAGGAAAACGGACTAAATATTTTAAAGTAGAATTAATACCCCATAAAGGGCAATATTTATTGATTAAATTAATCATGGCAATATCGTATAAACAACCAATAATTGCTTTTCCAGTTACTTCTTCTCGTTGTAATAATTGCTCTAATAAAATTAAAATTTCATGGAGTTTTTGTTTTTCAATTGCTATTTCTTCTTGACTTTTTTGGTTACTCATAATCTAATTTATGGTTAAATAATAATAGGAAAAATTACATAAAAAGAAAAATATTCCCCTTTAATGCTATAATATAAATCTTGAAAAATAACAGTTAAAACAAATTATATACTCAAGATGATATGAAAAATAATATCTACAAATCATCCTCCCCACCTTAAACTATCGAAAACATCTAAATTATTGTTAAGCAAATTAAATCTTTTCGTTAATAAATTTGCATTTTAAAAATATTTATCCTCATTATTAAAGTAATATATTTAATATTAATTATTCATTACCAATTATCAAAAATGTCCTTAACTATCGAAGAAGAATTATTAGAAGCTGTTAGTAAACGTCGCAATTTTGCCATTATTTCCCATCCTGACGCAGGAAAAACAACCCTTACAGAAAAACTATTGTTGTACGGAGGTGCAATACATCAAGCAGGGGCGGTAAAAGCTAGAGGTGAACAACGACGAGTTACATCTGACTGGATGGAATTAGAAAAACAACGAGGTATCTCCATCACTTCCACGGTTTTGCAGTTTGAATATAACGGTTATCATATCAATCTTTTGGATACTCCCGGACACCAAGATTTTAGTGAAGATACCTATCGCACATTAGCGGCGGCGGATAATGCCGTGATGTTGATTGATGCGGCGAAGGGTTTAGAGCCACAAACTCGTAAACTTTTTGAAGTATGTAAATTGCGAGGGCTTCCCATCTTTACTTTTATCAATAAAATGGATCGCCCGGGGAGAGATGCTTTTGATTTATTAGATGAAATTGAAAAAGAATTGGGTTTAAAAACTTATCCTGTTAACTATCCTGTAGGTATTGGTGACTATTTTAAAGGAGTTTTTGATCGCCGTCAACAAGATTATCATTTATTTGAAAAAATTGCTCATGGTAGTAAAGAAGTACCAGAAATTATCATCCCTAGTGGTGATGAAGGTCTTAAAAAGTATTTAGACGCACAACTATATGAGGAAACCTTAGAAGAATTAGAAATGGTGCAGGAAGTTGGTGCAGAATTTGACTTACAAGCTATTCATGAAGGAAAAATGACTCCTGTGTTTTTTGGTAGTGCTATGACTAACTTCGGGGTAAATTTATTTTTACAATCCTTTCTTGATTTTGCTTTACCGCCAATACCGAGAAAGTCAACTTTAGGCACATTAGATCCAACCTACCCTGACTTTACAGGATTTGTGTTCAAATTACAAGCAAATATGGACCCTAAACATCGAGATAGAGTAGCCTTTGTAAGGGTTTGTACTGGTAAATTTGAGAAAGACATGGCAGTAAATCATGCTCGTACAGGAAAAGTAGTAAGATTATCTCACCCTCAAAAATTGTTCGCTCAAGGTAGAGAATCTATTGAGGAAGCCTATCCGGGTGATGTTATTGGCTTAAATAATCCGGGGGTGTTTGCCATTGGGGATACTATTTATTTGGGCAAAAAACTTCAATATGAAGGCATCCCTAGCTTTTCTCCTGAGTTATTTTCTTATCTCAAAAATCCTAATCCTTCCCAATTTAAGCAGTTTCAAAAAGGTATTCAACAACTGCAAGAAGAAGGCGCAGTACAGATAATGTATTCTACTGATGAGTTTATCCGAGATCCCATTTTAGCGGCAGTGGGGCAATTACAATTTGAAGTGGTACAATTTCGGATGTTAAGTGAATATAACGTAGAAACAAGATTAGAGCCTATTCCTTTTAGTGTAGCTCGTTGGGTTGTGGATGGTTGGGAAGCCTTAGAAAAAGTTGGACGTATATTTAATACTATGATCGTAAAAGATGCTCTTGATCGCCCTGTGTTATTATTTCGTAATGATTGGAATGTTAATCAGTTACAAGGTGATCATCCTGATTTAAAATTAAGTGCTATTAGCAATGGTGTTATTACATAATTTTAAACAAATCTCACTTTACCATTTTCAGCATGAAGAATGGAGATACATAAAACAGGCACAATTATTAAAAATAATAAACAAATGATTAACCATAACAGCAACGGTAAAAAAGATACTTTATTACAGATAAACGCCCCAGAAACTAACGGCAAAAAACCTCCTGAAGAATCTACTATTAACCTAGATACTTCTGATTTTGAAAAAGATGTTATTCTTAAACCCTCTCCTGTATGGTCAAGAACTATGGCATGGACTATTATGGGGGTAACAGTGTTTGCTATTGGTTGGGCGGCAACAGCAAAAATAGAGCAAGTTATCACCGCTAAAGGGCAATTAAAGCCTAAAACCACCGTAAAAGAGATTCAAGCACCTTTAAATGGTGTCGTTAAAGAGGTAAAAGTAGAAGATGGGCAACACGTCAACAAGGGTGATTCTATGGTGGTGTTTGACTCGGAAGCTACTCAAGGAGAATTACAGTCTTATGAAAAAATTAGAGCATCTTTAGTCCAAGAAAATAAATTTTATCGTGCTTTAATTAATTCTTTATTAACTCCTAGTGAAGTGCAAAATGTCATTTTAGGCTTAAAACTCCCTCCTGAAATAGAAGCCTTAGCATTAAATCGAGCGGAATTGGTGGCAGAAAATAGACTTTATGAAATACAATTATCTCAAGGTACTGGTAATATTGCTAGTTTGAAACCTGATCAAATTGCTCGATTACAAGCTGCTTTTGCAGAGTTAAATTCTCGCTCTGGTGCGGCAAAATTTGAGACTCAGCAATTAGAAAAACAACTTACTCAAAATCAGGTTAAGTTAGAAGATAGTCAAAAGCAATTACTCAATCATCGTCAAGTATTGCAAGAAATTACTCAGCGTAATGAGCAATCTATTGCCCAAGCGCAACAAAGTTTACAAATTGATCAAGATATTCTTGATAGTATTACACCTTTATCGGAAGAAGGTGCTTTAGCTAAAATTCAAATTGAGCGACAAAAACAACAAGTAAGAGACAAACAACGAGATTTAATTGATCGTACTGCTAATGGTAAAATTGAGTTAGAAAATCAAAAGCAAAAAATTGATACTACTTTAGCTGATATTCAACAGTTTCAACAAGAAGAAGTTCGCCTCCGTCTTAATATTAGCAAAGCACAAGAGCAATTTAAAAATACCCTCGCTATTACTGAAAAAGATGTGCGCGATCGCATGGCTATTAATAGTCAAAAAATTGCGGAGTTAGACAGTCAAATTAATAAAATTATTGTGGATAATGAAAAGCGCATTGCGGAGGTAAATAGTCAAATTGGCACAGCAAAACAAACTATTAAATATCAAGAATTAAAAGCTCCTGTATCTGGTACTGTATTTGACTTACAAGCTGGAGTAGGTTTTGTGCCAAAATCAGGACAATCCGAAGCATTATTAAAAATTGTACCCGATGCGGGGACAGAGAATCCTTTAATTGCAGAAGTATATGTTACTAACCAAGATATAGGTTTTGTGCAAGTCGGTCAAGATAGTGACATCAGAATTGACTCTTTTCCCTATAGCGAATTTGGGGATATTAAAGGTAAAGTTTATTTTGTGGGATCAGATGCACTACCACCAGATCAAATTTATAATTTCTATCGTTTTCCCGTAAAAGTGGAATTAGATGATCAAAATATAGTAATCAGAGGAAAACCTGTTGAATTACAATCGGGGATGTCTGTAAGTGTAAATATCAAAGTCAAAGAAAATCGCACGGTTTTGAGTATCTTTACGGAATTATTCACCAAAAAAGTTGATACTCTTCAACAAGTACGTTAGTTCGTAGCCAAAATCAAGCTCATGATAATTAATTGACAATTGATAACTGTGATTAAATTTTTTGTATTGATGTAAGGTTTCACTTAAAAAGAATTACAATAATTAAAATATTGTTTTTTGTAATAACACAATGGTTTATAATCTCAGAATTGCTGACTTACCATTAAGCGAACGCCCTAGAGAGAGATTATTAGAGCTAGGAGCTAAAAATCTAAGCTCTGCGGAGCTAATTGCCATATTATTAGGTACAGGGCAAGGAAAAGGCAAATTATCCGCCGTAGGTTTAGCTCAATATATTCTCAATCAACTTAGTCAGAATAAACGAGATCCTCTTGATGTATTGCGTGAAATTTCACCCTTAGAATTGATGGCAATGGATGGTATTGGACCTGCTAAAGCGACAAGTATCCTTGCTGGGGTAGAATTAGGTAAACGTACTTTTCAATTTCGCCCATCCGCTAAAGCCATAATAGATAGCCCCAACGCTGCTGCTTCGGCTTTTAGTCATGAATTAATGTGGCAATGTCAAGAGCGTTTTGCTGTGTTATTATTAGACACTAAAAATAGTTTAATTAGTACTCAAGTTATCACCATCGGCATCGCTACAGAAACCCTTATTCATCCTCGTGAATTATTCCGAGAAGCTATACGTCACTCTGCCACAAATATTATTATCGCCCATAACCACCCTTCAGGAAATCTTGAGCCTTCTGTAGAGGATTTGACATTAACAGAACAATTATTAAAATGTGCCAAACTAATTGGCATTCCCATTTTAGATCATTTAATCATCGGTAATGGTAATTTTCGCAGTATTCGTCAAAATTGCACTTTATGGGATGAATATTCGCCATAATATTTGACAATTAACAGTGAACAATTGACAATTAACTTATCTTTATTTCCTCATTTTTTTTTACATGATTGAAAAACTTAGACATTTATTTACCGAAACTTTAACTCAACTATTCGGAGAGAATTTTAGTCATATTGATTCTTTAGTTGTACCTGCTAGTAATCCTAAATTTGGTGATTATCAATGCAATATTGCTTTATCTTTAGCTAAAACTTTACAACAATCTCCTAGAGTAATTGCACAAACAATTATAGACAATCTAAAAATAGATGATTTTTGTGAAACTTTAGAAATTGCAGGACCTGGATTTATTAATATTAAAATCAAATCAGATTATATTGCACAACAAATAAAATTAGCTTATAAAAGTGATAATTTAGGAGTAACAAAAATAGAAGAATCTTCTAAAGTGATAGTTGATTTTTCTAGCCCAAATATTGCTAAAGAAATGCACGTTGGTCATTTAAGATCTACTATTATTGGTGATAGTATTGCCCGAATTTTAGAGTTTAGAGGTTATGATGTTTTAAGATTAAATCATGTCGGGGATTGGGGTACTCAATTCGGAATGTTAATCAGTTATTTACGCCTAGAAAAACCTGAAGTTTTAACCACTGCTAATGCTGTAGAAATTGGGGATTTAGTTACTCTTTATAAACAAGCAAAAATTAAATTTGACCAAGATTTAGAATTTCAAGAAAAAGCTCGTCAGGAAGTAGTAAAATTACAAAGTAAAGATCCTGAAAGTATCAAAGCATGGCAGTTATTATGTGAACAATCTCGCCGAGAATTTGAAGTTATTTATAAATTATTAGACATAACATTAACCGAAAGAGGAGAATCTTTTTATAATCCATTTTTATCTGATGTAATTATAGACTTAAAAAAAGCTAATATTTTGACAGAAGATCAAGGAGCAAAATGTGTCTTTTTAGAAGGTTTTATTAATAAAGAAAATAAGCCTTTACCGTTAATTGTTCAAAAAACTGACGGCGGTTATAACTACGCTACCACTGACTTAGCGGCTTTAAAATATCGCATCAATGAAGATAAAGCGAGTAGAATAATTTATGTCACAGATGCAGGACAAGCTAACCATTTTATCCAAGTTTTTCAAGTAGCAAAAAAAGCGAATTATATCCCTGATAATGTAGAATTAGTCCATGTACCTTTTGGTTTAGTTTTAGCAGAAGATGGTAAAAAAATCAAGACAAGATCTGGTGAAACTATCAGATTAAAAGACTTGTTAGATGAAGCGATAAATAGAGCGAAAAAAGACTTAGAAAATCGCCTAGAAACTGAGATAAGAAATGAAACAGAAGAATTTATTAATCAAGTAAGTAAAATTGTCGGTTTAAGTGCGGTAAAATACGCAGATTTAAGCCAGAATCGAACCACTGATTATAAATTTAGTTACGAAAAAATGTTGGCTTTACAAGGAAATACTGCACCGTATCTTTTATATGCTTATGTGCGAGTACAAGGTATTAGTCGTAAAGGTAATATCGACTTAAATCAACTCAATTCTGATACTCAAATTATTCTAACTCAAGACAGTGAATTAGTATTAGCAAAACATCTTTTACAATTAGATTTTATTATTAAAGAAGTAGAAAAAGATTTATTACCAAATCGCCTTTGTTTATACTTATTTGAACTTAGTCAAAAATTTAATCAATTTTATGATCAATGTCCTATTTTATCAGCAGAAGAAAAGGTTAAATTATCTCGTTTAATATTAGCAGATTTAACGGCAAAAGTTATCAAACAAGGATTATCTTTATTAGGTATTTCTGTATTAGAAAGAATGTAACAATAAATCTTAAAACTAAACAAAATATATATAAAATATGCGCATTTTTATCACTGGTGGAAGTGGTTGTATCGGCCATTATATTGCTGATTCTTTAATTAAAAATACTAATCATGAATTGTTTTTTTTAGTACGAAATCCTAGTAAATTAAAATTTGATTATAATTATCGTGAAGGTGTTAATATTATTCAAGGTGATTTAGCTCAAATTCTCGATTATACTGATTTATTAAAAACCATAAATATAGCGATTTTAGCGGCTACTTGTTGGGGAGGTGAAATAGAATCTTATCAAATAAATGTAGAAAGTAATCTTAATTTAATTAAGACTTTAAATCCTGCTATTTGTGAACAAATTATTTATTTTTCTACAGCTAGTATTTTAGATCAAAAAAACCAACTTTTACCCCAAGCAGGAGAAATTGGCACAGATTATATTCGCACTAAATATCAATGTTTTACCCAATTATCAACCTTAGAATTATATGATAAAATCATTACAGTTTATCCAACTTTAGTATTTGGAGGAAATGACAATAATCCTTATTCTCACCTGTCTTCTGGTTTAAAAGATTTACCAAAATTGATGAATTTAATTCGTTGGTTTCAAGCCGATGGTAGTTTCCATTTTATTCACGGTTATGATATTGCAACGGTAATAACTTATTTAGTGGAAAATGGTAATAATTTAGACAAAAAGTTTGAGCAAAAATTAGTCTTAGCTAATCAACCTTTAACGGTAAATGAAGCTATAAAACAAATTTGTAATTATCTTCATAAAAAGATTTATTTTCAAATTCCTTTAGCAATTTGGTTAGCAAATATTTTCATCAAACTATTTAATATACAGATGGCAGAATGGGATTATTTTTGTTTTAATTATCGTCATTTTACCTATGGTAAATTTGTTAATCCTAACACTTTTAATTTAGAATCCTATGCACCTAATTTAAGCAAACTTCTCGAAGTTTCAAAAGTTTCTCAAAATAAATAATTTATATGAGTAAAATAGTCATAATGGGCAATTCTAGCTCAGGAAAATCTAGTTTAGCTTTAAAATTCGTAGAAAAATATCAATTTGCTCATCTTGATCTTGATACCATAGCATGGAAAGCTCAAAAAATACCTATTCGTGAATCTTTATCAATAACTATGGCAGAAATAATAAACTTTATTAATAGTCATCAAAAATGGATAATTGAAGGTTGTTATGGTGATTTATTAAAAGAAATTCTCCCTTATACAAACCTTTTAATTTTTCTTAATCCTACCATAGAAACTTGTGTAAATAACTCAAAAAAAAGACCATGGGAATCTCATAAATATGATACTTTAGAAGAGCAAGAAGCTAATTTCAATATGTTAGAGCTATGGATTAAAGATTATTATGTTAGAAATGATGAATTTTCTCTTAATAATCATCGACAATTATTTCAATCATTTTTGGGTAAAAAAATTGAATCTATAAAAAATTGGGATGATTATATGATTAAGTCCATTAGTCAACTTTTAAATGTTTAATAATTGACCAAATAAATTTTAATACTTTTTATATGTAAACTAATAAAATAAAAACTACTAATTTTATGAAAGATACAGAAACTAGATTAACAGAATTAGAAACTACCGTAATAGAATTAAAAAATAAAGAAATTAAAATAGCACAATTAGAAGCAAAAATATCGGAATTAACTACATTTATTTCTGATATTCAAGAGCAATTTATTCTCTTACCTGATGTCACTAGATATGGTAATTTGAAAAAATTTTTACAGGAGAGTGATTTTCGTAAAGCTGATGAAGAAACCACTAGAATTATGTTAGAAGTAGCAGGAGAAGAAAGAGACACTTTAACTCCTGATGATGTTAGTAAATATCCTTGTAATTCTTTACAGGTAATTGATGAAATTTGGCGAAAATATAGTAACCAAAAATTCGGTTTTAGTATTCAATTAAAAACTTATTATCAAGCTGGAGGTAATCTTGATACCATTAGAGCTCAAGATATTACAATTTTAAAAAAATTCGCCGATGAAGTGGGATGGCTTGATGAAAACAAAGTCGCTAAATTTGAAGATTACGATAATTGGGATTTTACTTTATCTGCACCTGACGGTTGTTTTCCTGCTCATTGGTGGAAGTCTCCTTATGGTTTAAAAATGGTTACATTCTTCTTTTCTCGCTTAATTTCTTGTAATATTGCTTAATTAAATAGGGAATAATTGAAATTCCCTGATTCTTTTATTTCCAACCTACACGATCCATCATTTTAAGGGCATTTGCTAAATTTGGACCAAAATTTGCCACATTTGTTACATCGGATTTAAAACTACCAAAACCTTTTAAAATCGGATCTAATTCTATTCCTGATACTACAGGATATTCATTGTTTCCTTGAGCAAAAAATCTCTGCGCACTGGGGCTTACTAAATACTCTAAAAATTTTATTGCCCCAGCTTTATTCGGTGCTGTTTTAATCACTCCACCGCCACTAATATTGACATGAGCGCCTTTACCTTTTTGATTAGGAAAAAATACCCCTATTTTGTCAAAAATCGCTTTTTTCGCTGGATCTTTTGAACTACCATAACCTGCCAAATAATAAGTATTTGCTACGGCTAAATCCGCTATTCCCGCCGCTACTGCCTCGATTTGATCGCGATCGCCACCTTGAGGAGGACGAGCCATATTTGCGACAATACCTCGACACCATTGTTCAGTCTTTTGTTGACCATTTATAGCAATTAACCAAGCCACCATTGATTGATTATAAATATTACCAGAAGAACGAATGACAATTTTACCTTTCCATTTTGGATTTGCTAAATCTTCATAGGTTGATAATTGACTAGGATTGACTTTACTTTTGTTATACATAATCACTCGGACTCTTTTACTAAATCCAAACCAATTATTTTGGGGATCTCGAAAATAAGCAGGTATTTTTTGTTTTAAAATTGAGGAATTTACTGGGGTAAAAATACCCGTTTGTTGCGCTTGCCATAAATTCCCAGCATCAGCAGTTAAAAACACATCCGCTTTAGAATTTTGTCCTTCACTTTTAAGTCTTTCTAATAATTGTTTACCGTCGCCTTCTACTAAATTAACCTTAATTCCCGTTTGTTTTTCAAAGTCAGTATAAAGTTTTTTATCAGTATTATAATGACGACCTGAGTATAAATTAATCTGTTTACTTTGGGCAGAAGTCTCTTTTACCCCCGTTAATTCCGCTAACGTTACCGCCGCTATGGTTGTACTTGTGCCTAAAAAGACTCTTCTAGTAACTTTATTCATTTTCTTTGTTAACTATAATTATTTTTCTATAACTGAGAATTTATTTTATCACTATTGCGAATAAATTGCACTAATTTTCGATAATTAATTTGTTATTTGTGAGAATTTTCGCCCCCTAACCCCCAATGTTGGGGGAAATTAACTTATTATTTCGTTTCAATAATGGTGATTTCTTCTTCCGTTAAATTATATAATTGATAAACAATTTTGTCTATTAATTTATCTGTATATTCTAGTTGTTTTTTGATCGGTAATAAAGTCTTTCAACTTTGCTCATATTCTTTAACTAATAGATTTTGAAATTTTCTCTCTGAAGGATCAATTTTTAACTTTTTATGATTTTTTTTCAAGATATTTAATAATTCTTCAAAGGTTAAATTATCCTGTTGTTTTTGATAATCTCCTAGATAATTTTTGAGGAGAGTTTTATTAGTTAAGTTATCAATATCAGTGCCAATTTCACGGGCTAACCATGATAAAAAGTCTTTAATTTATGTTTGTTTTTCCTTGTTAAAGTTAATCATTTTTTTTGCTAAAAATGCTATAAAATCGATGAATTTGAGAATAATTTATACAAGTTATCTAAAAAATATCGTAATATTAAGGCAGATATTCAACCTATTATTGAACAATTACTAAAAGGGAGTGTATTGGGCGATCACGAAGTTGCACTGGTTGATCATCATATCTCTTTTTCTGATAACATTGATACATAAGAATTTTTTTATCAAAAAGCAATGACTTTAAACCAGTTATTAGAAAATCAAAAAATTATTCATTCGATCCTCAAATTATGAGCGGTGAACCTGTTTTTGTGGGTAGTCGTGTACCTTTACAAACATTATTTGACTATCTGGAGGAAGAAGGAGGGTTAACAGAATTTATCAATGATTTTCCTTACCTCAAAACTCAAACAATGAAGGTTTTAGAAAATGTAGCTAGGTTGATGATAGATCAACAACGTTGTGCCTAATGATCATATTACTAGACGAAAATCTGGCGTTGCTGAATTAAAGTATGATTTTTAGATAAGGTGATGCCGAAGGCACGCTACGCGCACGTATCTTTATTACTCTCTTAAATTATCACAGAGGCGTGCTGTGTACCAGAGCCGACGAGCGATCGCTCGTAACTTG